>JAYGCN010000085.1:0-50176 GCA_046583315.1 Candidatus Hydrogenedentota bacterium | reverse complement strand
GGAGCGCGTGGGAAGCGTTGCGATTTGACCCGATACCGCTGGGCGAGGATTTTCGGTTTCAGATGAAGCTGGCGGCGACGGGGTGGACGCGCTCGTATCCTGAGGACGCGAAAGTGCGGCATCATCATGATTATGATTTGCGCGGGTTGTATGGACGGTGTCGGAATGAGGGCTTAGCGTTGCGACTAATGGGTTGCGGGTATTCGGAGCTGGATTTGATTTATGATTGGTTGAGTCCGACGAAGTATGTGCAATGGTTGCGGGAATTGAAACGGGGATCGTTGAAGAGTAGCGCGGATTTTTTGTTTCCGGTCGTGAGGCCTGTGGCGGTTTATGTGGGGAGTCGGTTTGGGCGGGGGTATCGGAAGTATGGGGATGGGAAAAATACAACTGCTTAACGCAGAGACGCAGAGGAAGAAAGTGAAAACTGTTAAGGGCTTTTGTCCGCAGATTACACAGACGAACACAGATTAGAAACCGAAAACAACATTTATGTCTAATTCAGTAGCTAAATTTTATGAGGATAATCCTCGGATGGTGAGTTCGCCTTTTGGTGGGGTGGACGGGGTGAACCGTGGGTTGTTGTTGGATGTGTTTGAGCGGTTGGGGATTGATTTGGGCGGGAAGAAAGTTTTGGATGTGGGGTGTGGCCGGGCGTATACGGGTGACGTCGTGGCGGAGTTGGGCGGGGATTACACGGGTTCGGATTTTGTGGTGAGTCGCGCGGGGATTCGGTTGGCTCAGGCGGATGCGGCGGCGTTACCGTTTGCAGATGCTACCTTTGACGCGGTGTTTTGCATTGATGCGTATGAGCATATTCCGGACCCGGATGTGGCGGCGGCGGAATTTCGACGGGTGCTGAAGCCGGGCGGATTTTTCTTGTTGTCGGCACCGAATTACGGGAATGTGGCGGGTATTGTGAAGAAGGTGTATGAGGGGCTGGGCTGGTATGAGAAGAATACGTGGGCACCGTTTGGGCGTTGGCAGCCGCAGGAGTGGGAGACGGCGTTGACGGGTCCGATGATCAAGGGCATCTTCAAACGCGCGGGTTTTGAACGGATTCACCGGATTGGGCATGATGTGGAGGTGGGACCGGGCTTGTTTCCGTGGGTGGATCACCCTAAAATGCCTGAGTCGATACAGTTCCGCTTGCAGCGGCTGTTTCGCTTTGTAGGGGGACCCGTGGTCGCGTTGTGTCGCGGGGCGAGTTGGGTTACGAAACGTTGGCCGGAGGAAAGCTGGTTGGCCTTGGGACGGGCGTTGGAGGAAAAAGGGTGCCGGGTTATCGTGCTTGGCCAGGAGGGTGAGGGAATCGATGTGGGGACTGATTTTTCGGGGCGGACGGGTGTGCGAGAGGCGGCGTGTTTGTTGCATCAGGCGGATTTGACGATCAGTTCGGATTCGGGGCTGATGCATTTGAGTCTTGCGGCGGGCACGAAAACGATTGGGTTGTTTGGCCCGACGGATTCGGCGATACTGATTGCGGACGATGATCGGTTCACGCCGATCACGAACGAGCGGGAGTGTCAGGGCTGCTGGAATCATGATTTGAGCAATGAGGAACCGGGGAGGTGTCCGAAGGATATAGTGGGGTGTATGGATGTCATTGAAGCGGCGCGCGTGCTGGATGTCGCGCTGGGCAAATTGGGGGAGAGTAGATGAAGAAACAATTAATGTGGATAGCGGCTGGTGTGATTGGGATTGTTGCTATTGTAACCGTCTGGTCCTTTGTTTTTGCGCGTAATGGTCGGACTTCTGCGTCGTATCAGTACGACGCGGACATCATGCGGCTGAACGACATGCGCGTCATGGGTGAGTTGATTGAGGAATTTCACGCGAAAACGGGCAGGTATCCGTTGCAGGGGGAATCAGAACTTCAGTATTACGTGCTGATTGCGGCGGAGGAACAACTGAATCCCGATGTGGAAGGGCCTCCATATCCGCACGATTCGATGACATCGAAAGATTTTGCCGCATTCATGTCCGAGGGACTGGGGCGGACGGTGCAGTTGCCTTATGACCCGCAGCTTGGTGCCAATGTGAAGCCGAATTTTTATATCTATATGATGGATGGCGAGACGTTTTATTTTGCGATACATTTGCATGAGTCGTATGGGATTGCGAAAGAGGTTGGGGCCTATTATTACAAGTTGGAAATCAGCAACGAGCCGGAGGAACAGGTGTATTGGGATTTTGACGAGTTGATGGCGAGCGAGGATTACCAGGGGGCGGCGTCGCAGGTGATGAAGAAACCTGGTTCTTTCGAGCGACTGCCTCATCGCAAGGATTAAAACGTGCGCGTATTATTCCTGACATTGTATCCGGATGTGGCGGCGAGTCCGCGGTATCGGGTCACGCAATTCATACCGTATCTGAAGGAACAGAGCATCGAATGTGTTTCGGAAAGCGCGTTGTCAGACGAAGAATACCAGCGATCACTTGACGGTGGGATGGGTCCCTTGCGGTATCACGCGACGGAAGTGCTTAGGCGATTCGTTCAGATATTGACGTGCGGGGATCACGACGTGGTTGTGTTACGCTTCGGAATTGCCCGAACTTTCTATATCCCTTTAGGGGAAGCGGGTGGTATGATGTCTGGAACTTCAAGGAGACAAGCATGCGAGTAGTAGTTGGTTTGTGGGTGGCTGCAATGACGATGGTTTTCGCGGTAGGTACCCACGCGCAAGGTTTTGATGTGGAGCCGTTTCTGGGGGAGGAGTGGTACGGGCTGTATATGACGGGCAAGAAAATCGGGTATTCCTCTTCGACTGTAAGCCAGGGAGACGCTGGGCGCGTCACGGTGGTGGAGGACGCGGTTTTCAGGCTGAATATGGTCGGTGTCAAACAGGAGATGCGGATATTCAGCAAACGTACCTATGGGATCGACGGCGGACTGGTGAGCATCGAATCGACGGTCGAGGATGTTTCTGGAGCGAGTCGTTTTGAGGCCTACGTGGGTGCAGAATCGATGACCCTTCGGTCGCGCGTGGGCGGGCAGGAAACTATGAAAACATTTCCGAAACCATCCGAGACGCTCAAGGATATGATCAAAATCGTGGATCTGATTGCGAACAACCCCAAGGTGGGTGATTCGGTAACTTTTTCCGTATTCGAGCCGATGTACCAAATGGAAATCGACGGCAGGATTACGATCCTGGGAAAAGAAGAGCGAATGTTCGGCGGTGTTATGACGGAAGTGTATCGGGTGAAATCGGAAATGACATTGATGGGTATCGAATCGGAAGGATTCATGACGGCTGATGGCCTGATGCTGGAGGACACGGTTGCCGGCGGCGTTATTACGATGCGTCTGGAACCCAAAGAGGTGGCGATGGATGTACAGTATACGAATGATACGATCGTTTCGAACGCGGCGCTGGTGGACTCGCCGATTTCGAAACCAAGAACACGTGAGTCGCTGAAGTTGCGCGTGAAAGGGCCGTTGACGGAGGACGTGCTGTTTAATGATGAGCGGCAGAGCATGTCGAAGCGTGTGGATTCGTATACTTTTGAGGGAAAAAAGATTTCGCTGGATGGGTATGACGCGGCGACCTTGCCGATTGATGAGCCGTCGGTCGCGGAATGGCAGGCGGCGTCTTTGTTTGTGCAGAGTGATAATGCCAAGATGCAGGAACGCGCGAAATCGATTGTGGGTGACGAGACCAACGCGGCGGCCGTGTCCGAAGCGATATGCCATTGGGTGAGCGAGAATATGCACGCGACGTTTTCCGCGCGATTGACGAATTCGCTCGAAGTGTTGGAAAATATGGAAGGCGATTGCACGGAACACAGTATGTTGTTTATAGGTCTGGCACGGGCTGCGGGATTGCCGGCGCGTGAGGTGGCCGGGTTAATTTACGTGGAAGGTCCGAAGCCGGGTTTCTATTTTCATCAGTGGGCGAAGGTCTGGATCGGAAAATGGGTCGAGGTCGATCCCACCTTTGATCAGCCGATTGCCGATGCGACGCATATTAAACTGGCCGAGGGTGATTTGTTTGAGCAGACGAAGATTTTGCCGGTGATTGGTCAGTTGTCGATTGAGGTTTTGGAATAGAATCTGAAGTGAGGGCGAACCGCATGAAGAAATGGGCGCGCAGGGGATTGATTCTTCTTGTCGTGTTGTCTTTCGTGTGGTGGACGGGTATTCCGCAGGAATTGGGCATCGAGTGGGGTGCGAAGGCCTTTGGCGGTGTCGTGATTGAGGTGAATGGGGGACGGTATCTGGGTGGCCTGCGTTTTGATTCGCTCGTAATCTATCCGAATGATGTGGCAAAACGGAATGATCAACCTTTCGCGTTGTTGACGGACGTAATAATTGAGTTCGATAAGGCATCTGGATCGAATCGCAAGATAGAGTCGGTCCGGATTCATGATTTTGATGTTCTTGCGGAAAAGGGAGATGCGCCCAATTATCAATTTCTGATTGATCTTGCTACAGCGGATACGCAATCGACAGACGACACCTGGATTCCCAAGTCGGTATACATCGAAGATTTTTCGGCGCAGGGAAACGCGGACGATTTGAGGGCAAAAATAGCTGGATTGAGTGCAGAAATTTATCTGCTTTCATCGGAAGATATTGAGATTACGCTTAAAGGCGACCAATGCGGTTTTTCGTATGAAGAAATGGACGCGGATGAGGTGCATGTGGCGATGGCCTCGTCAGCAGGTGCGCTTGAGGCTACTCTGTCCTATCGAGATTCGCAAGTGGAGTTTTCGCTTCGATTCGACGATCCCACGTATTTTCAATTGGCCACGCGCGGTGAGATTTTGTTCGGTGGCGAATCGTTGGAAGCTCGGCATGTTGTCCTCGAGATGGTGGTGCACAACGACCTGTGGCAGGCCCTGATTGCCGGCTATGGTGTTGAACCCAAATCTCGAATACACCAAACACAGATAGTATTTTCAAACGGTTCATGGCGCGAGGCGGATGGGCCTTATCCGACTGCGGATGTACTTGCATCGATTGTGGGACTGGTGGTAGGTGACGAGGATACGCCGTTGTACTCCGGCTTGGTTTTGGTCCCGAGGCTACATTTGGCTGGTGGAGAGGCACTGATCGTGGAAGGGGAGATTGGCTTGGGTCACGATTTGATGAGCACGGTATCGGCAGGTTTTTCGGAAAACGGCCAGAATGTTACCGTGCATTTTTCTGATTGGGAAAAGTCCGCACTCGTCGTTGCGACCCCGGATGATTTTCAAGGTGGACTTGAAGAGTTGGCATTTGATCGTTTGTCGGGAGATGTCTATCTGGAACTGAAGGAATCCGCGTACACCCTGACGAGCGACGTGCGATCCACTTCGGCTTCGGGCGATTCTCCGGTTGGCTTGCAGGTGTCGCTTGAGGGTGAGACGGGCAAGGTTGCGGGTACGACGGGGTCGCTGGCGTTGACGTTGGGCGAGGGCAAGATGACGGGCGATGGTCGCATGACGGAGGACGGGGATTACGAGGCGGATTTGAAGCTGGAGTCGATGCCGTTGCGGTCCTTTGCGTTGTTGGCGATGGGAACACGCTTGCCGGAGGAGGTGTCGGGCACGCTGGACGGCATGGTGACGGTGCGTCAGGCGGCGGGCTCGGTGGAGGCGGTCGTGACGCCGTCGGTAATGCTGACAAACGTTGTTTATGAAGGTGAGGAACAGTCGGATTTCACCTTGGGTGGGTTATTTCAGGTGGATACGGAGACGCGAATTGCGAGGAGTGATTCGTTGACGCTTAGGACTGATTATGATGAAGTTTTGTTGTCGTTGAGTGAGGTGGAATACGATTTGAATACGGGAGACCTTAGTAGCGAAGTGGAATATGCTTTCGACTTGGTGTGGGTGGATGCATTGGGTGATCTTGGCGGTGCGTATGGGATGCTGAAGGGGACGGGCACGTTCTCCGGCTCGGAGGGAGCATACGTGATGCCGTTTGTGGCGGAGTCCAATGATTTCGGGTATGGCGATCTACTTTCGCTATGGGATATCCCGTTCATCGCGAAGGGCACGCTTCAGTATCAGGAGGAAAACGACCGTTTCGATCTGATCGAAACGAGAATGACTGTCGGCGAGGGGACATCTGTCGACATCGCGCAGGTATCGTATGTGGATGGCGTGCTGCGCGGCGAAGCAGTCGCTAAATCCGATCTGGATTTGCTCGTGAAGATGGCCTACGCGGAGTCGGTGGACGCGGATGTCAAAAGCGTTGCAACGTGGGTGATCGATGAGGAGAATACCAACGTCGAATGGTCGACCTCTGGCACGGTGGCTCAAATGACGTTGATGGAGAAGGCCGGTATGATCGAAAACGTTTCCTATGAACTCGCCGGGGACTATGGTGAGGTATTGAGTGGCGAGGGTAGGTTGTCAGTCGCGGCGTTGTCTTCCGTGGGAGCAACAGTCCATGGGTTCAACGGGTCGCTCGGGTTTGAAGAGAATGCATTGGTTATTTCCAATGTGCGGTCTGAAGTCTTTGGCGGTACCTTGGAGAGTCGGGTGACGATCGCGGTTTTGGAGGAGGGAATTCCGATTCGATACGAAGGCGAATTTGCGTCGATGGATTTGGCGCGCATGACGGAGGAGGTTCAGCCGCCGAAGACGACGATGACGGGAATCGCGTTTGGCGATATCGAGGCGGATTACTCGATTACGGACGGCTTGTTGGCTTTTGAACTCGATGTTCAGTCCAACGAAGGTTTCACCATCAACCGGAGCCTGGTGGAAGAGATGATGCAGATGCAGACGGTGTTGAAGGGGCTGGGCGTGAAGAGGGCTGAGAAAACGATGGCGAAATTCCTGGGCGAAAATCCGCAGCGTCCCTTTGATACGGCGCGCATGACGGTATTCTTGTGGGAGGGCGTTATTGAAGGGGTGTCGGAGCTGAAGAGCGCCAAAACGCGCGACTATAACGGCCTGAACCTGACGATTCAATTGAGTATCGATCAGCCCGCGCTGGTGCAATCGCTAAAAATGCTTGAGGATTCGGGCACAATGGAGTTGGGAATCTAGGAAAATTGTGTGTAGAACGGGTAAAACCCGTGTATACTTCGTTTTATAGACGTTGAATAAGGGGGACTCGTTCGCGTCTAGTACTTTATTGGAGGAACCAATCATGAAAAATGTAGTACGGATAATGACTATTGCCGTGTTCGGCCTTGCGGTCGGATGTGTGGTAATCCCCAGTACCTTTGATGCCAACATCACCGTGACGATTCACCACATTGAAGATCAGGCAGGCGGCATATTGGGCTACGTTGCCGGTGAAGAGGATTCGCTGCCCGGCGAAGAAGAGAAGACTTCGTTTTTGCGCAAAGCCTGGAATTTTGTGTCGCCAATTCAGACGGCCTATGCCGCTGAGACCAAACGGACCTCGCCGCGCGTAAAACAGATCGCGAATAAGATGAAGGAACGTTATCCCGAGGTTGTTGCGATCAAGAAATTCGGAGCGGTCGGTGAGACCAACCGCGGGTTACTGGAATTGGTGAAAGCGGATGCCTTTCCCGATGCGGATAAGAAAAACGAAGTGCAACGTGTCATTGCGGCCGAGAACGGGGATCGCAAGGCGCTATATAAAGAAATCACTCGCCTGAATGACGATCAGAATATGACCGTGGCGCAGGTTGAGCAGGTCTACGCGAAAGAACGCCTCGGACGCGCGAAGTCCGGGGAATTGGTTCAGATGCCGAAAGCGGGTGGCACCTTTGATGCCGTGAAGACTTCGCCTCTGGGGCGTAAACTGGGTGGCAAATGTGTACCTGGTGCGTGGGTGACGATTCCATAACGGGAACTAAACCTAGACATATTGAATGTATCAGGGTAGTTGGCTTAGTGCTGACTACCCTTTTTTATTGGGATTTTGGGAATATTCGAACTTTTTCTGGACAAAGGGGTCGAATATTCGTAGTAGAAGATAGAACGCGTTCAACCTTCGGACAATTTAATGGAATCAAGTGGTAGCACACAAAGCGCATGGATTCGGGCTGTGATGGTCAATTACGAATCGAAGCTGATCCGGTATGCCTGGCGATTTACGGGCGATCGGGAGCGTGCCCGTGATGTGGTCCAGGACACCTTTTTGAAACTGGTCACGACGGATCGGGCATCGCTGGACGGTAAGTTGGCTCCTTGGCTGTATACGGTTTGCAGGAATCGTGCGTTGGATGTGCGCCGGAAGGAGGCACGCATGGACGTTTTGGAGCATACGAAACTGGAGTCCCGGCCGAGCACGAATGCCGGACCCGATGAGCTGGCTGCGCGCAATGAAGATCATGCGGCAGTGTTGGCGGCACTGGCAGAGCTGCCGGAGGACCAGCAGGAATTATTCAGACTGAAATTTGAACATGGTATGACGTATCGCGAGATTGCTGCGGTTGTCAACCGGCCGTTGTCGTCGGTGAACGCGGATCTCACGAAGACCTTGCGAACGATTCGCAAACGTCTGCACGGACACGTCAACATCGCCCAGGAAGGCTGAGAGGAAAACACACCATGAATAACGAATATATACCTACAGAAGAAGACCTCACGGCTTATGCGTTGGGTGAGGCGGATGATGCTCAGAAGAAATTGATTGAAGAAGCTATCGCGGTTCAACCGGTGACAAAAGCGTTGCTGGATGAAATTCGCGGGACGATTGAATTGAGTGAAGCCACCTTTGCGGGATTGAAAGCGGAGGAGCTTAGCGAGAAACAGCGCGCGAGTGTTGAGGCGGCTGTTGCGACGGTGATTCCGATGCCGCGCAAGAACAACTGGCTCCGGGTGGTGTCGTACGCAGCCACGGTCGCGCTAATGGCGGGCATAGGTTATGCAGTGCTTACGCCGGAGTTGGTTCGATACAGTCCGGAATTTCGTCACGATTCGCCTCAAGAGTTGATGGCTCAACGACAGAGTGCGTCGACGAAGCAAACGATTTCGACGGAAGGCGAGAAATCACAATTGAAGCCTGGCGACGAGGGTTTGTACCGGTATCGCGAGGCGAAAGATGATGAGACGAATCGTGCGGATGCCGATAATAAGGGAACGGGTACGCGGACGTTGATTGCTGCGAAACCGATTACTTCTGAGCGGCCTGTGGTGCTTGGGGAAACTCCTTCGACCATCGTTACTTTTTTCGCGGAACCGTCAGCAGAGCATGCACCCGCGAACGTAAGCATCACGCCAGGTCAGACGGAGCAGATAGTCATCGCGGGTGGGAAGAAGAATGAAGTGGACCAGTTCGGCTTCGTGCAAAATCAACCCGGGAATCCTGTTCCTGCGTCTAAAGCGTCGGTACGTATCGCATCGCGGACGTTGGGGAATGACGAGATTGACAAGTTGCAGTCGCTTGGGTATCTGGAAGATGATTTGGATGCCCGGATAAACGAGGTGCAGCAGCAGTACGTGGATCAGATTCAGGATCCTTTCCAGAAGACGAAAAAAAGACTTGAGCTACAGAAAATGCAAGGCGGGCGTTTTCAGGTAGCGGGTTCGCCGAGCGTCCAGGAGCAATGGCGTTTTGAGCCGCGTCCGATTCAGCCAGTCGTGACGCCAGGCACGGAAGCCTACGAGCGCATTATCGAAAATAAATTCAAGCAGGTGTCGCAGGATCCCTTGTCTACCTTTTCGATCGATGTGGATACGGCATCGTATGCGAATGTGCGTCGGTTTTTGAATCAATCTCAGTTGCCGCCGGTGGATGCGGTGAGGATTGAGGAGTTGATTAACTATTTTGACTATGATTATCCGCAGCCGATCGGGGAAGATCCCTTCTCGGCGACTATCGAAGTGGCGCAGGCTCCGTGGAATGCGCAACACAAGCTGGTGCGGGTGGGACTCAAAGGCAAGGATATTGTTGCTGAGGAACGTCCCGCGACAAATCTGGTGTTCTTGCTCGATGTATCCGGTTCGATGAACAATCCGAACAAGTTGCCTCTGTTGAAACAGTCATTGCGGTTGTTGACGGAGCAGTTGACTGAGAATGATCGGGTGGCTATTGCGGTGTATGCCGGGAAGAGCGGTCTTGTGTTGCCGAGTACGCCTGGTAACATGCAGAACGAGATCATCGACGCGTTGAATCGGTTGTCAGCCGGTGGTTCGACGAACGGTGGAGCGGGAATTCAGTTGGCCTATGACGTCGCGAGTCAGAATTTCATTCAAGGTGGTGTGAACCGGGTAATTCTTGCGACGGATGGTGACTTTAATGTCGGTACGACCAGTCGTGAAGCGCTCGTGAACATGATTGAGCAGAAAGCGAAGTCGGGCGTGTTCCTGAGTGTGCTTGGTTTCGGCATGGGCAATCTGAAAGACGCGACGATGGAGAAGTTGGCGGACAAGGGTAATGGAAACTACGCCTATATCGACACTTTCTCCGAAGCGAAGAAAGTATTGGTCGATGAAATGAGCGGTACGCTGTTCACCATCGCGAAAGATGTGAAGATTCAGGTGGAGTTCAATCCGTCGAAAGTGCAGGCCTATCGGTTGATCGGCTACGAAAACCGTGCGCTTGCGAATCGTGACTTCAACGATGACACGAAGGATGCTGGCGAGATTGGCGCCGGACATACCGTGACGGCGTTGTACGAAATCGTGCCGACGGGTGTGACGATGTCTACGCGAGCGGGTGTCGATGAGCTCAGGTATCAGAAGACGGCGCCGGTCGAAACGCAACCGGTGAACGCATCGGTGAATTCGGAAGTGTCTTCGGAATTACTGACCGTGAAACTGCGCTACAAACAGCCGGATGGTCAGACGAGCAAGTTGCTGGCCTTCCCGGTGGAAGATGTGAATAGCGGATACAACGGTGCGTCGACTGACTTCAAGTTTGCGTCGGCCGTGGCGGCATTCGGAATGAAACTGCGGAATTCACCTTTTGCAGCCAGCATGAACTATGACACGGTGCTGAGTCTGGCGGAAGGCGGCGTGGGGCCTGACTTGAACGGGTATCGTTCTGAGTTCTTGAGTCTTGTGCGTCAGGCGCGGTCGCTGAGTCCGCAGCCGGTTCCAATGCGGTATCAGGAACCCATTTCACGCTAATCGAATAACGCTTGAGAAAAATAATTGCCCCGGTCTGAGGAATCAGGCCGGGGCTTTTCGTCTCACGCAAAGACGCAGAGGCGCAAAGCGGTATGGGTTTGTGGACAGTTGTTGGAAAAATTGATATTGTGTAGTTTGTTTGAGGAAAAGTACTCGATAAGGAATGCACTTCATGAAATTGTCAGTATTTATTGTGTCACTATTCGTGTCGTTTAGTGCTTATTCACTCGAGTTTCATGTGTCTCCGGCTGGGCCCATTACCACGATAACTGAGTCGCGGGACGCGATTCGGGCTTGGCGTGCGGAAAAGAATCTACCGTCGGGTGTGCCGGAGGATGGGTTCAAAGTGACCGTGCATGCCGGGACCTATGTGCTGGATGAGACGATTGCATTTACGGAGGCAGATTCGGGTGTTCGGGAGATGCCTATTGAATATCGCGCTGCGGATGGAGAAACGGTTCGTTTGTTGGGCGGAAAGTTGGTTGCGAATTTCGAGCGAGTAACCGACAAGACAATTCTGAGTCAACTGGATGTTTCTGCTCGTGAACACGTGGTTCAGGCGAATCTCCGCGAACTGGGTATCGACGATTTCGGTTCGCCGAAGGGTGGCGGACTGGAGTTATTTTTTGACGGAAATCCTATGATGGTATCGCGTTGGCCGAACGAGGGGTTTACGCATATCGTCGATATCGTGGTGGACGACGGGCATGCGATACACGGCAACAAGGGAACGAAGGTTCCACAAATAAAGTTCGATTCAGATCGCGGCGAACGCTGGGCCGAGGAAAATGATCTCTGGGCGCATGGGTATTGGTTCTGGGACTGGTCGGAGCAAAGAATGCCTGTGAAGGCGATTGATGTCGCGAAATCGGAGATGACTTTTGGTGAACCCGCGCATGGTTATGGGTATCGCAAGGGGCAATGGTTTTATGTGTTCAACGCCTTATGCGAATTGGATCGACCCGGCGAGTGGTATCTGGATAGGGATGCGGGACTCCTCTATTTCTGGCCGCCGAAACCGGTTGAGCAGTGCGAAACCTTCGTGTCGTCGATAGAAACCGCGCTAACGATGACCGATGCCTCTCATATTCGATTCACAGGCATGACCATCGAAGGTGTGCGCGGCACGGCGGTGAATATTTCGGGAGGTGAGGACAACTGGATCGTTGGATGCACCCTGCAGAATATCGGTGCAGGCGCCATCACAGTAACGGGCGGAAAACAACACGGCGTAATAGGATGTGATATCGCCCAGACCGGACGCGGAGGAATTTCCCTGTCGGGTGGTGACCGAGTCACCCTCGTTGCCGCCGGACATTTCGCGGAGAACAATCACATCCATCACTACGCGCGGCTGAAGCGGACGTATCAGTCAGGCATTCAAATTAGCGGCGTCGGCAATCGTGCAACGCGGAATCTCATTCACAACGCACCGCACATGGCCATCGGATTTGGTGGAAATGACCATGTGATCGAAGGCAACGAAATTCACAGCGTGTGTTACGAGTCCAACGATGCCGGGGCGATTTACACAGGACGCAACTGGACCATGCGCGGGCATATCATACGTGATAACTATATGCACGACGTGACGGGATTTGAAAACAAGGGAAGCGTGGGCGTTTCTTTGGACGATATGTTTTCTTCGGCGGAAATTACGGGAAATCTGTTCGTGAATGTGACGAGGGCTGCGTTTATCGGCGGTGGCCGCGATTGCCTCATTGAGAATAACCTGTTCGTGGACTGCAAACGGGCCTTACACATCGACGCGCGCGCCCTGGGATGGGCGCACCAACATGCGGATGATTGGCTGGCGGAAGTCGCGGAAAAGGGTACGATTTCGGGCATGGCCTACGATAAACCACCCTATTCGTTACGCTATCCAGCGTTGGCGAAAATCCTCGAAGGGGAACCCAAGGCGCCCGAAGGCAACATCATTCGCCGGAACGTGTTCTGGGGGGGGGACTGGAAAGACATTGAAGGAAAAGCGGAGCCGTTTCTGACGCTTGTGAACAATCTAACGGATACTGATCCGCTACTGGTGGACGCTGTGAAGAAGGACTATCGATTGGGAAAGGATTCACCTGCATTCGGGATTGGATTCAAGCCACTGGCGATGGATAAGATGGGCCTCTATGAATCGAACACGCGTGCTTCGTGGCCGGTTCTGCATGAGGTGCGCAATTAGGGAAGTTGAGCTAGGGAAAAATAGGGAGGCAATCGACAATGAATGAAGCGTCCAACGTTTGGCCGAAGAAAACGACCGAGTTTCAGAACCACCACTTCGATTCAACGGTTTGGAATCATTACAAATTTCGGGATGACGATATCGTTATCGGGACCTATGCCAAATCGGGCACGACCTGGACTCAACAAATCGTATCACAACTTATTTTTGAAGGCGAAGAAGGCATCAATATCGGTGAGTTGTCGCCGTGGATCGACATGCGTATTCCTCCCATAGAAGAAAAATTGGCTGCGGTGGAAGCCCAGACGCATCGCCGCTTTGTGAAAACTCATTTGCCGGTTGAAGCACTGGTCTTTTCTGAGAAAGCCAAGTACGTATACATCGTTCGCGACGGACGCGATACTTTATGGAGCATGTATCACCATCATTCCAGCGCGAATGAACAGTATTATGCTGCAATCAATGACAGCCCCGGACGTGTCGGGCCTCCGATGCCGCGATGTAACAAGCCCGTTCGGGAATATTTCAGGGAATGGATCGAGAACGACGGTTCTCCCGAGTGGTCATTTTGGGACAATATTCGGTCATGGTGGGTCATCCGACAATTCCCCAACGTCTACCTCTTGCACTTTGCGAATCTGAAGACTGATATGCCGGGGGAGATGCGCAAATTGGCAGCGTTCCTGGAGATACCGATTGATGAATCGAAGTGGGAAGCCATCGTTGAGCATTGCACCTTTGAGTATATGAAGGAACACGCGGACCTGACCGCCCCGCTTGGAGGTGTCATGTGGGAAGGCGGTGCCAAAACCTTCATCAATAAAGGCACGAATGGTCGTTGGCGTGAAACACTTACTCCTGAGGACGTCGAACGCTATGAACGAACGGCGCGTGAACAGCTCGGTGATGAATGCGCACACTGGGTCGCTACGGGTGAAGGATTGGATTAGGGACTTGTCCTCCCCCTTGTTATCGTCATGTCTTCAATGCCTTAAGCTTGAATTCTTCGATGGCACAGAAGAGTACAGGCACCACGAAGATGGTGACCGTAACCACGGTCATGCCGCCGAAAGACGGAATTGCCATGGGCACCATGATGTCGGAACCGCGGCCAGTTGACGTCAGAATAGGAATCAACGCGAGTATGGTGGTCGCGGTGGTCATCAGGCAGGGACGAATGCGGCGCTTTGCCGCGTCAATGGTTGCTTCGCGAATCGATTCAACGGATTCGGGTTTGTCGGAACTGAAACGTTGCTTGAGGTAGGTCGCGATGAGTACACCGTCGTCGCTTGCAATGCCGAACAACGCCAGAAATCCGACCCAGGTGGCCACGCTGAGATTGAGCGGATGGACCTGGAAGAGATCGCGAAGATTTGTGCCGAGGACATCGACGTTTAGAAACCAATCCTGTCCATACAGCCACATCATCTGGAATCCGCCCGACCATGCGACGAATATGCTGGTGAAAATGAGCAGACTGGTAGAGATGGCTTTGAATTGAAGATAAAGGATGATGAAAATGATGACCAGGGCCAGCGGTAATACGATGAGAAGACGTTGTTCCGAACGAACCTGATTTTCATAGTTTCCGGAGAAGGCATAACTCACCCCGTCGGGTAGAATCAGTTCTTTGGAAAGGATCTTGTCTTCCAGGAATTGTTTGGCAGATAGAACGGTATTCACTTCGTCGAATTCGGATTTTTTGTCGAATATGACATAGCTGACTAAAAAAGTGTCTTCGCTTTTGATAGCCTGCGGTCCTCGCCGATATTCGATTCGTGCGAGTTGTCCCAGCGGAATATTCACACCGTCGTTCGTGGATACCAGGACACGTTCGAGGCTTTCAAGTTGATCGCGCAGCTCACGCATGTACCGTACGCGCACGGTGTACCGTTCGCGACCTTCAACGGTTGTCGTGATGTGGCGCCCGCCGACGGCGACTTCGATGACGTCTTGCACCGCACGAATGGTAAGGCCGTACCGGGCGATTGCTTCGCGATCAATATGGATCTCCATGTAGGGCTTGCCAACCACGCGGTCCGCAATGACGGTATCCGGGTTTACCTGGGGGAGCTGTTTGAGAAATTTCTCGATTTGCAGCCCCACGGACTCGATCGATTCCAGGTCTGGACCGAAAACTTTCACTCCCATGGGAGCGCGCATGCCACTTTGCAACATGACGAGTCGTGCCGCGATGGGTTGAAGCTTGGGCGCACTCGTCGAACCGGGTACCTGCGCAACCTTGATGATCTCCGCCCAGATATCGTCGGCCTTTTTGATGTGGGGGCGCCACTGTCGGAACAGACGGCCTTTCGGGTCTTCTATGAGTTCGCCGTTTTCGTCGCGTGAATACGTGTCGCTGGTTTTGTCGTATCGATATCGTAAACGATTCCCGCTATCGTCAGTTTTGTATTCGGATACATAATTGATCACCGTTTCGACCATGGCAATGGGAGCGGGGTCCAACGGTGTTTCGGCACGTCCAATTTTGCCGACGACGCTTTCTACTTCGGGGATGGAACGAATCGCCATGTCCTGTTTTTGAAGCATATCCATGGAGGTACCTATGGAAGCATGCGGCATGGTCGTGGGCATATAGAGATAGGAACCTTCGTCTAGCGGCGGCATAAATTCCTTGCCAAGACCGGGGAATGCCTTGGCGCCGACCTCCCACGGTCGCGATTGGGTCACCAGGGTATCGTCGAGCCCGACCGTCCGCATCGCACCGGGTACAACGCCGAATACGGTCGGGAATCCGAGCCAAATGTTGAGTCCAAAGAGCACGAGTACAGATGGAATACTCAGGAACAGGGCTTTGTTGGCCAGACAGAAGCGTAATACTGGAACATAGACCCATTGAATGATGTAGGCGATTGTCAGGATGCCGCCGATGAGTCCGATGACGAACACTCCGTTGAGCCAGCCTTGTTCAGGGCCCAGGGGTGCCCATTCGCGTGCCAATACGACAGCGACCAGTAACGCGATGGTACTGGTAAGTACATATCGGCTACTGCTGCGGACGATTGGGGGCAGATAGGTTTCGGCGAGTCGGTAGAGGCCGACGACGGTGACCAGCATGCCTGCCCAGAGGGATAGTTTAAGGGCAAGAACAATGCCGAGCAGTACCAGCGCGATATTGCCGATGACGCGGAGTCGCTCAAGTCGACTTCGGCGGGCGAACATCAGATGAGCGACCGGTGGAATGATCATCAGCGCGACGATGACGGATGCGAGTATTGCAAAGGTTTTGGTAAAGGCCAGCGGCTTGAAAAGTTTCCCCTCAGCGGCTTCCATGGTAAATACGGGTAGAAAACTGACGATGGTGGTCATCACTGCGGTGAGCACGGCTGAACCCACTTCAACGGTTGCGCGAAGGATGACTTTCGAAGTGGGTTCATCCTCTTCCATGGTGTCGAGATGTTTCAGAATATTTTCGCACACGACGACACCCATATCGACCATCGTACCAATGGCGATGGCAATACCCGATAGCGCGACCACATTGGCGTCGACACCGAAGGTGTGCATGGCGATAAAACTCATGAGCACGGCGAGCGGGAGCAAGCCTGAGATGAGGATGGAACTACGCAAGTGAAATACCATGACGAGTACAACAATTATGGTGACCAGAATTTCCTGGGTGAGGGCGGTGCTCAATGTGCCGAGTGTTTCGTGGATCAGGTTGGAACGATCATAAAATGGGACGATGGTTACACGGGATTCGACGCCGTTCGCCAGTATTTTTGATGGAAGTCCACCTTCAATTTCGCGAATCTTTTCTTTCACACGGTCTATGGTCGCGAGCGGATTTTCTCCGTAGCGAACGACCACGACACCGCCGACGGCTTCAGCGCCACCTTTGTCCAGGGCACCGCGGCGCATGGCAGGCCCGAGCGATACATGGGCGACATTTTTGATGTAGATAGGCGTGTTTTCGTGACTCGTGATGACGGATTGCTCTATGTCGGAGACGTCACGGAGAAACCCGAGACCGCGAATCACGTATTCCACCCCGTTCATTTCGATCGTGCGTGCGCCAACGTCGACATTGGAATCGCGCACGGCGTCAAAGACTTGTTTGAGGGTGACATCGTAGGCCCGCATTGCGTCGGGGTCCACGTCTACCTGATACTCCTGGACGAAGCCGCCAACGGACGCGACCTCGGCAACCCCTTCGACGCTCTGTAAGGCGTAACGGATCTGCCAATCTTGAACGGAGCGCAATTCGTTCAGGTCCCATCCGCCTGTGGCATTTCCATCGGCATCATGACCTTCGAGGGTATACCAGAAAACCTGCCCAAGGCCCGTGGCATCGGGGCCCAGAGTGGGTTGTACACTGTCCGGGATTGTGCCCACGGGAAGGCTGCTTAACTTTTCGAGAACACGTGACCGGGACCAATAAAACTCAATATCTTCGTTGAAGATGATGTAGATGCTGGAAAATCCAAGGTAGGAGAACGAGCGAATGGATTTTACACCCGGCATGCCGAGTAAGGACACGGTGAGGGGGTAAGTGATCTGATCCTCCACATCTTGCGGGGAACGCCCAGTCCATTCGGTGAATACGATCTGCTGGTTCTCGCCGATATCCGGGATGGCGTCAACCGGAATGGGATCGCGGGGGAGCGAGGCGAAATCCCAGTCGAAGGGTGCAACGAGTATGCCCCAGCCGATGCAGGCGAGGGTCAGCAGTAGAACGACGACTTTGCGGTGGATGCAGAAATGGACCACGCGTCCAAGGATCGTATTTTCGGGTTCGTTTGTCATGGATATCTTTCGTCTCAGTGTTGATGACCGGCCGGCATAGCGAGGGGCGCTGCGCTGCTGGTTGGTAGGAATGTATTCTTGATACTGCCGCAGTCAAACATTTCGCTGCCATAGAACGGATTTTCGACTTGCCCGGAGGTTTGCAACCACGATGCCCCGATACCGAATGCCATCGGGCAACTGGCTTCATAAACCGTTGCGTCGCCGGCATGGCCGAAGCTATTTTCGAGAGTCAGGATAGCCGAAGATGCCTCCCTGAATGTTTCACGCACTACTTCAATGCTATCCCCGGATGCGCGATCCGCAATGGTTGCGATAATTTCGCCGAGCTGTTTCTGTTCGTCATCTGTGGCGATAGTTAAATCAAGGGACTCGATGTTCTTGTAGAGTGTGTCCAGAAAGCTGTTCGCCGTTTCTGCGTCGTCGTGACTCAAGGCCTGTTGTGCGGAGAAGTAAGCATCGTAGACGGGTGTGAGCGCGACGCGCAGGGCCTCGGAAGATACCGAGGTGTCATCGTCACGCATGCTCATCATACTGGGCCGTGCTTTGATCTGAAGCGCACTGTCGATGTTAAAGTTTCCCTGTACAACGACATTTTCCCCTTCTTCGAGTCCGGAGCGAATGAGGAAATAGTCACCGGCTCGGGCACCCAAGGTGACTTCCCGGCCCTCGTAGGTGGGATCCTGTGTGTCGGGTAGCTCGACATACACGACTGCGCGGCGGCCCGTGCGCAATACCGCGGTCACCGGAACGACCAGCGGCGCGAATCGATCTTCGTCGGCACTCACGTAACCCAGCGATTCCGCAGTGACCAGATCCATCTGGCAGATGGGGCAGATACCGGGACCGTCTTGCACGATTTCCGGGTGCATAGGGGCTATCCATTTCCCGGCGAGTCGGGGATCCATGACTAGGCCTCCCTTCGCGAGTTTCGCATGCACGGTCGCACGCACGAACATACCGGGCTTCAATCGCTGCTCTTCATTGGGCACATTGACGCGAACCTTCACGGTGCGCGTTTTCGCGTCGAGCGTTGGCTCGATAAACGCAATCGTCCCGTGGAAAATATCGCCGGGATAGGCTTCGGTTTCGATTTCGACGTCCTGGCCGAAATGAAGCCATTGCAGATCAGATTCGTAGGCGTCGAGCTTGACCCAGAGGCTCCTGAGGTCGGCGACCGTGTAGATGTGGGTTCCCGTCTTGACGTACTCACCATCGCTCAGCGCCTTGTGGATGACGATTCCGGATTGGGGCGAGGTGATAATGATGTTATTCTCGGCGGCATTGCGTGACTCGATACGGGAAACCTGTGCGTCAGTGAGTCCCCAGAGGCGCAATTTCTCACGAGCACTTTCGAGCGCGCGTTCGTCACTCTTACGCAGGAATTCACTTTGATCGCGGCTACCGGAACTGACGCGCCGTTTGGCCTCGAGCAACTCTTCCTGCGCGGTGACGAGATCGGGACTGTATAGTTCTACCAGATGGTCGCCCTTTTTGACCTGGATTCCGGTGTAATCAACGTAGAGTCGTTCGATTCTACCGTTAACCCATGAGGAAATTTTCTTTACTTTTGTTTCATCGTAATCGAGCTTGCCGACCATGCCTACCGTTTTTTCCACGTACTTGTGTTCGACAGGCGTCGTTGCGATCGCAGCGAGCCGTCGCTCAGATTCGTTCAAGACGAGTCGCGCCGTCCCATTGTCCTCCGATGAGGACGATTTTCCCTGAGGCACGAGCTCCATGCTGCAGATCGGACATAATCCCGGTTCGTCCCGTTGAATGTGCAAGTGCATTACGCAGGTCCAGATGGTCGCCTCAGAATCAGCGACGGTATCCCCGGCGTGTTTGGGCTGACCGGATCCGCCTGTCAACGTTCCGAGAAAAAACGCGGTTCCGAGTACGACGACACCAATGGCGATTTTGACGAGATTGAGGTGTTTGGGTTTGGTGATATTCATGATAAATCTCCTCCGCACAGGGCTTCGATGTCAGCGGCGCTTTGGCCGTAATCATTTACGGCGCGCCAGTAGGATTTTTCGAACCCTAACATTTCCCGTTCGGTGTCAATGAGGTCGAATAGCGACGTTTTGCCGGATTCGTATCCGACCTGAACGAGCTCCAGCGTCTGTCGACTGCGGGGAATCAGTGTGTTTTGATATAAGGCCATTTCACGTTCCGCATTCTCAAGCCGATAAACGTGCAACTCCAGTCGCGCCAAAAGATTCTTCCGGATTTGAGCAAGCTGATGCTGCCCGCTCGATTCCTCGTATCGCGCCTGGCGCACTCCTGCGTCCAACTTGTTGCGCCAGATGGGAATTGAGATACCGACCGTGAACCCGAAGGGATCGTCGCCACTATCTGAGGGAGCGAGGTTTCCTTTTGCGTGACCCGTGTCGATGTAGGTCAGGCCCACAGTGAAGTCCGGTTTCTTCTCGAGCGTCTGACGAATCACGTTGTGTCTGGCCCGGCTGATACCCTGAGCGATCACCTTCAAATCTGGATTATTGGAGGTCAAGCGGGTGCGCAGGTCTTCGATGCGATAGGTGATTTCGGTCGGCCTGGGAGTGGAGGGCCAGGGCTCCACGGCACCGCTGTCCCGATTGAGAAGGGCTTTGAGTCGGACATCTAACGCGGGACGTATTTTTTCGAGTGATTGGAGTTCGTTTTCCAGCTTTCCGATTTCGACTTGCAGTCGAAGCAGATCGCTTTGGTTGGCACCGCCCCGAATACGGGATTGTACGACCGGTTCGAGGTTTTGAAGCAGCGAGAGATTCTCTCCGACGATGCGAATGTTCTGCGCAAGATCGGCGTACTCGTAGTAGGCCTGTTTCAGGTCGCGCACGATGGTTGTGCGTAGGGAGACCGCTTGCCACCACACGGCTTCAGATTGGTCTTGGGCCATGTTTGCGGCTTCAGCGCGTTTTCCCTTCCAGGGAATTTTTTGGGAAAGGATAAAACGATTGTTTTGCGGGCCGGTACGCGTCTGGATTTCCTCGATAAAGTGGGTCCATTGAAAGGTCGGATCGGGAAGCGCGCGCGCCTGTGGAATCTCTTGGAGGGCCGCTTGCCATGTGTCGAAGGCTGCGCGCAGTCCCAGATTCGTGTCCAGCGCAATTCGAATGTAGTCATCGAGCGCGGGATCGGCTTCGGTCGCGTGTGAGTGGAACAGATTGACATCCCGTTTTAGTTGCGATTCGACTGTCGATTGATGCGGCGATGGATCCTGTGCATGGGAGCCACAAGGTGCGAGCAGCATCGCAAACATTGCAATGAATATCGTTTTCATAATAGGCCTCGTCTTGGTACACGGATGTTTGAAAGTAGTTCGGTGATCGAGTCCGTGCGAATTGGTTTACGACCGACTGCGGGAATCGATCCCGGGCGTGGGTCGCTACTGATCAGATGATATCAGACGAGGTGATCAGGTGAGTAGCGGGGCTATGACTGCGTATCGTTGCGTGGAGAGTGCGGTGATATCGGGTGGTGATTCGTACCGATTGAACTGGTGACTTTTTACCGATTGCAATGGCAGGTCGCGTGCCAGAGTGGTCATGGGAATCTTGGTGATGTTTGAGTGAATCGTGGACGCGATGAGATTGGCGGTCAGGGCGGGCGGCGTAACTACTGCGGAACATTCGTCGCCGCAGGGAGCCTCTATCTGTGTGGAGTTTGGAAGACGAGAGTCTTTTTTGGTCGGTTCGGAGGCGACTTTATGGCACGCAGGGACATCCGCATCTACTACTACTTCAGCGTCAACGGGTTCGGCCATTGCGTCGCAACAGGCACAGACGGCATGCAGGGGACCCGCCCAGGCGACACACAGCAATGCCGCCAGCGTGGCGGTGGTAAACCGACGGAGCGGTCGGCGTCTTTTGCTATATGAAGATCGAATGTTCATCTATCGTGTATTCCCGAATGCCCCAGAACTATGTCATAGTCTACCCTAAATTCGAAAAAAGGTCAACGGATCCGCCAGTGTACGGTATCAATGGCATCACAAAACGTTGCTATTGCCCCGCTATACTTCGTTTGGTAGCATGAACAGATGTTTACTCGTCAGGGCCTTTTAACAGACGCAGGGCGATGATGAATGTGACCAGAAAGACGGTAAATACGATTACAGAGAGCGCGACGCTTAAGGGCGACATGCCGACGGGACCGGTCTCGAACTCTTAATTGGGCCAGTCGATTCCGTGACCGGACAGATAAATATTCAAAATTGCTAAAACAACCGCTCCAACGAACAGAGAGGCGACCGACATGACCGAACTAATCAAGAACGCTTTTAAGAATCGCATGAGAATTGCATCATATCATATTGCATTTGTGTTGGTGGCCGCGTTGAGCACTGGGGCGAGTGCGGATTTGCTGAGCGCGACGACGGCGTTTCTAGATTCGCTGGATGACGCGCAGAAGGCCGAGGTGATGCGGGACTTTGACTCAGAAGAGCGCACGAAGTGGCATTTCATTCCGATGAAACGACAGGGGCCTGCCTTCGAGACGCTGTCGGATAAACAGGACAAGCTGTTGCTGGATGTTGTACGCGCGGGCCTGAGTGAAGAGGGTTTTGGCAAGTCCGAAATGATCCGAAAACTCGAAGGCGTTCTGTTCATCATGGAAGGCGCGGCGCATCGTAATCCTGAGGATTATCACATTTTGGTTTTTGGTGAACCGAAGGCAGGCGGTGATTACACGGTGCGCTATGAAGGGCATCATCAGTCGCTGCATTGGACCGTTATCGGCGGAAAACTGGTCTCGGGTGGTCCTCAGTTTATGGGCACGAATCCTGCCGAGGTGCGCATCGATCACGAGTTGAAAGGAACGCGTGTTCTCGTGAAGGAAGAGGATCTCGCGCGGGAACTGGTGACGTCGTTGTCGGACAAACAACAGGCTGTTGCGATCATTGGCAAGAAAGTACCGAATGATATTTTCTCCGCGAACAGCACCAAAGCCGAACGGTTGGAGGATGTCGGCATTCGGTATGGCGACCTGAACAAGAAACAAAAGGTGACCATGGCGCGACTGATCGAAGTGGTCGCTCAAGTGCAGTCGGATACGATTACTCAGAAACGGGTCTCGCTTGTTCAGGATGGGCTGGACGACGCAAAATTCGCGTGGCTCGGCAGCACGGACGTGGGGCGTCCGCATTATTACCGCATCCAGGGTGCGAAGTTCCTCATCGAATACGACAACATCCAGAACAAAGCGAACCACATCCACGTCGTCTGGCGCGATTTTGATGGCGACTTCGGCGCAGATCTGCTCAAGGAACACCACGCCGCGCACGAACATTAAACCGCTCTTACCTTTTTCTTGGGAAAGAAAATGGTAAGGCCAAAAAGAACCGAGGAATACTTTGTATTCCCAATTGATTCTTTCTTCTTTTCCAAGAAGAAAGAACGGCAGTTTATTGGTATTCATTGACACGCGCTTGTCTCATCTGCGAAACTTTGATCTTGTTATGATTTGACCATGAAAGGGATTTTTCATGAAAGTTGGAATGAATTTATTGTTGTGGACGGCTGCGGCGGATGATAGCCATTTTTCGTTGGTGGAGGATTTGAGCAAGTGGGGGTTTGACGGCGTGGAGTTCCCGATGTTTGCGCCGGATTGTTCGCCTTGGGGAAGGTATAAGGAGCATTTGGATAATCTGGGCATGGGCTGCACGGCAGTAGGGGTGTTGCCGGATGAGGCGAGTCTGATTGATGAGAGTTCAAGCGCGCAGGAGAATGCGCTGAGTCATTTGAAGGCGAGTATTGATTCGTGTGTGGAGGTGGGTGCAGAAACCCTCGCGGGACCGATTTATCATCCGGTGGGCGCGCTGATTGGGCGTGGTCCGAATGATGATGAGCGCAAACGCTGCGCGGAGAACCTGGTGAAGCTGGGTGAACATGCGAAGGGGTCGGGCGTGGCGATTTCGGTGGAGCCGTTGAATCGCTTTGAGACGTTTTTTCTTAATTGTCAGGAAGATTCGGCAACGCTGATTGATGCGGTGGATGATGACAACATTGGTATTTTGTATGACACGTTTCATGCGAACATTGAAGAGAAAAATATTGGTGACGCGATTCGTCGTGGCGGAAAACGCATCAATCATGTGCATGCCTGCTCGAATGATCGCGGTACGCCGGGCGAGGATCATATTCCCTGGGGTGAGACCGTTGCTGCGCTGAAGGAAATCGGGTATGACGGCTGGCTGACGATTGAAGCCTTTGGCGCGTGGTTGCCGGAGATTGCTGGCGCGACGTGTATCTGGCGCAAGATGGCTCCGAGTGAGGAGCATGTGGCACGCGAAGGGAATAAATTTGTGCGGGAGCAGTGGGCGAAGTAAGGTCACTCTCAGCCTGACCTCACAGAGCGAGTGCGTCCCAGTCAATGGGAGAATTTTTGTCGACGCGGGGCAACTCGCTCGCCATGGCTTCAGGATATTTCTGCGCGGCGCCGGTGTTGTAAAGGACCACTTGCTCGTCAGGGCGTATCCATCCTGTACTGGTGAGTTCTTCCAATGCTCCCACGCACGCGGCCGCTTCTGGACATATCGCGATGCCTTCCGCTGACATTGCGAGGGTCATCCATTCGCGAAGTCGATTTTCATCTACCGCAATCGCAGTGCCCTCGCTTTCGCGCACCGCGTCCAGAATCATGAAGTCCCCTATTGCTGACGGTACTCGAAGACCGCTCGCAATAGTCTGCGCATTTTCGTGAAACTCGGCAAATCGTTCGCCTTCATCATAGGCGGTTACGATTGGGCAACACCCCTCCGATTGTATGGCTACCATGCGCGGACGCTTTTCACTTTTCAGCCAACCGATTTCTGAGAGTTCCTGGAATGCTTTCCACATGCCAATCAATCCCGTGCCGCCACCGGTCGGATACAAAATCACATCGGGAAGTATCCAGTCGAGCTGCTCGGCCAATTCGAGCCCCATCGTCTTCTTTCCTTCGATGCGATACGGCTCCTTCAACGTTGAGATGTCGAACCAGTCCATGGCGTCAATGCCATCGCGCACGATCTTTCCACAATCCGTGATGAGTCCGTTCACCAGAAAGGTCTTCGCGCCGGACATCACGGATTCGTATTGACAGATCGTCGGCGTGTCGTCCGGCATGAACACATAGGCTTCAAGTCCCGCGCGCGCTGCGTAGGCTGCCATCGCGCCACCCGCATTGCCGGCTGTAGGAATGGCAACCCGGGTGACTCCGAACTTCTTCGCCATCGTAATCGCCAGCGCTTGACCCCGACTCTTGAAACTGCCCGTGGGCAGTTGTGATTCATCTTTGATGCTTAGATTGGACAAGCCGAATTTCTTGCCCAAACGCGGACAAGCAAGCAGCGGAGTCATGCCTTCGCCAAGCGACACGATTTCCTCTTCGGTGTCGTGCGGAAGCAACTCGCGATACCGCCAGAGTGTGGGTTCCCTGCCTGGAAGCGTATCTTTCGACCAACTATCTTTTACTCGATCAAGATCGTAGCGCACCCAAAGCGGCCGTCCCTCGTGCATCGTCTGCAGTTGACCTGCTTCCAAATGCGTACCGTCAATGGCACTTTCAAGATGAGTCACATGGCTTGGCATAACGGTCAACACCCCTTCGGTTCGGTCACTCAATGTGAACTATTGAGACCCCACGGTAGAATAATTGACTATACAAGCAAACTGAAAAAGTGAAATCAACTATTTGCGGCGATTGAAAACCGTGGAGGATCGTGTATTCACAAGAAAAATCGACTTTTTCGTGCCAAATTACGGCTTCAACCTTGACATAAGCACTGCAAAATAAGGACAATATGGTGTCTGCGCTATCTTCTCCGTTTTAACCTTCAAGGAGTGTGTCATTTTGATTACGATTACCGGTGATGCCGTCTCGAATAAAGCTCAATCTGCACTGGAAGCCGGGGAGGGAATCCTTCGATTGTCGCCTACCTGGGTACCGCGGTCCTTTCTGCAACCGGGACGTCGCATCAAGCTGCATCCCGATGATTATTACGCCTTTGGCAAACACCGCGGCGGGATCGATGAGCGCTGGTTCGGGTCTACTACTGAAGCGGCGAATGACAATCGTGAAGATGATGAAGGCCTGAGTTATGTGGTCCACGACGGCGAACGGTTCACGCTGAAGGACGCTGTGGATGCGCTGGGCGGCGGAATCATCGGCGACCCGATCTGGGATAAGTACAAGAAATGGCCGGTGTACTCAAAATTTTTCGATAACATGGGGCCGATTCCGCATCACATGCACCAGAATGCTGAGCAGGCGGCACTGGTGGGTCAAGAAGGCAAGCCGGAGTCCTACTATTTCCCTCCGCAGTTGAACGCTATCGGCAACAGCTTCCCGTACACCTTTATGGGCTTCGAGCCGGGTACAACGCGCGAGCAGGTGGTCGAATGTATGGAAAACTGGAACAAGGGCGACAATGGGATTCTTGATTTGTCGAAGGCCTACCGTCTCAAGCCAGGCACGGGTTGGTTGATTCCGCCATGCATTCTTCACGCACCGGGATCGCTGGTGACCTACGAGCCGCAGTGGGGTTCGGATGTTTTTGGTATGTATCAGTCGCTCGTTGAGGGACGCGATGTACCCTGGGAGTTGCTGGTGAAGGATATGCCAGAGGACAAGCATCAGGACATCGACTTTATCGTAGACCAATTGAACTGGGACGCGAATGTTGACCCGAATTTCAAAGAGAATCATTATCTTGAGCCGATTGTTGATTCAGAGGGTGACGGTTTTGTAGACCGCTGGATTGTCTACGGCACGATCAAAGGCGAGCAGTTGTTCTCCGCGAAAGAGCTCACGGTGGAAGCGGGCGCTACGGCAACCATCAAAGACAACGGCGCGACGAGTATCATCTGTGTACAAGGTCGTGGACGCATCGGAAATCTGCCGCTGGAGTCCCCGACGATGATTCGTTTCGGCGAGATGACCGAGGACGAAGTATTCATCTCCGTAAAACGTGCACAAGACGGCTACGAAATCGAAAACCTCGGCGGGGATTGTCCGCTCGTGGTGTTACGCTATTTCGGACCCGAAGTAAATCCACAGGCACCGAAGTTTGGCGACTAACTTTCGAGACTTAACTGAAGGATACAAAGTATCCGTCGGTTCTTTTTGGCCTTACCTTTTTCTTTCCCAAGAAAAAGGTAAGAAGCAGTTAGAAAAAGGAGAGAGGCTGTTATGAAACGAATCAGTATTGGTAGTTGGGCGTATGCGATTGGGCCGTATGAGGATGATCCGGTACCGTTTGACGAAGTCGCGCGCAAATTGAAGGAATTGGGATTTGACGGTGTGGAGTTGGGTGGATTCAGCATTCATCCGAGTCCTGAGACGCATCCTGAGAAAGAAGACCGGGATCGTTTGCTGGAAGAAATGAAAACGGTTGGTCTTGGCTTCTCTGGATTCGTGCCGAATCTTTGGGGCGAGGAATTGCTCAACACTGAGGACACGTCCAAGTACATCGCCGCGTTCACGGAAGGTGCGAAATTTGCCGCTGACCTTGGTATCGCGGGTGTGCGCGTCGATTGCGTACAGGAGCCTACGATTCTTGAGGGCCAGGATGAAACGCTGTTTCGTCAGCGTCTGGTGAATACCTGGCAGGAGTGTTCTGACATCGCTGCGGACTTGGGGTGTTACGTGACCTGGGAATTCGAGCCGGGATTCGCGTTCAACAAACCATCGCAGGTTGTACAGATTGTCGAAGAAGTGAACAAGGATAATTTCGGCCTTGAGTTTGATACCTGCCACGCGGAGATGGTGTCGAAAGGCGCGCGTCATCCGAATGGTCAGGAAGTTCTTGAAGGCGGCTGTCTTGAAATGGCGCAGATGGTGCGCGGCAAGATCAATCACATCCATTTGATCGACAGCGATGGCACGCTGCACCATGATGAGACAAGTTCACACCCGCCCTTCGGCGATGGGTACTTGAACTTTGACGAGATCATGCCTGAGTTGAACAAGAACACCTTGTCTCACGACTGGTGGACGATCGATTTGTGTTTCTGGCCTGATGCTTGGGCGGTGACTGAGCGGTGCAAGACGTCGATTGATGAGATCAATAAGAACCACGGATAACCGCGAAGATCTTGTCCACAGGTGACACAGATGAGCACAGATAAGAGCGAACAGGATCCACGAGACCCTGAGACGTTTAGTATTATCGGTGCAGCGATGGCTGTTCATTCTGAGATGGACTCTGGATTCTTGGAGCGTGTGTATCAAGAAGCGTTTCAAATAGAATTGGATTCACGAGATATTCCTTAACGCTTGCGAGGTAGCTTTAGCAATTGAGTACAAAGGGAATAGGCTTGAAACAAGTTATCGAGCCGATATTATTTGCTATTCGAATATCGTTCTTGAACTTAAAGCGATTTCAGAACTAACTGGCTCACATACGAGCCAGATAATAAACTATTTGAAAGCCACAGGATTCGAAAGGGCTTTGCTTATTAATTTTGGAGCGGGCCGCTTAGAATACAAACGCGTCGTATTCTAAACTAAAGAACTTCCGTTCTTATCTGTGCTCATCTGTGAAATCTGTGGACAAAAAAGGAATAAAAGAAAATGCCAGATAAAACATTGAATATCGGTCTCATTGGCTACGGCTTCATGGGGCGTACGCATTCGAATGCGTATAAACGGGTGAATGATTTTTTCGACTTGGAGTACCGACTGAATTTGAAGGCGGTGTGTGGTCGGAATGAGGAAAACGTGAAGGCCTTCGCGGAACAGTGGGGCTATGAATCCGCTGAGACGGATTGGCGCGAGCTGATTAAGCGTGATGATATTGACGCGGTCGATATTTGTACACCGAACAATTTTCACAAAGAAATCGCGATTGCCGCTGCTGAAGCAGACAAGATGGTGCTGTGCGAGAAACCGCTGGCACTGAATGTTGCTGAAGGCGAGGAAATGTGCGCGGCGATTGAAAAGGCCGGCGTCGCGAATACGGTCTGGTACAACTACCGTCGCGTTCCGGCGGTGACCCTCGCGAAACAGCTTATCGACGAAGGGCGCCTCGGCAAAATCTATCATTACCGCGCGAACTTTCTGCAGGATTGGACGATTGATGCGGAGCTTCCGCAGGGTGGTGAGGGTCTTTGGCGCATGGACAAGGCCGTGGCGGGAAGTGGCGTGACGGGTGACTTGCTTGCTCATTGTATCGACACGGCGTTGTGGCTGAATGGCGGCATGAAAGATGTCTCCGCGATGACCGAGACATTCGTGAAGGAACGCGAGCATGTGCTGACGGGTAAAGTGGAGCCGGTGACGATTGATGACGCGTGTACTTTTATGGGTCATTTTGAAAACGGTTCGCTCGGACTGTTCGAATCCACTCGTTATGCGCGCGGTCACAAGGCACTGTACACGCTGGAAATCAACGGCGAGAATGCTTCCATCAAATGGGACCTGCATGACCTGCATCGTCTTGAATATTTTGATCACGCGGATGACTCGCTCGTGCGCGGCTGGCGCTCGATTCATGTGACCGATGGCGATATGCCGTACATGGACAAGTGGTGGGTACCGGGTCTGCAGATCGGGTACGAGCACACCTTCGTGCATCAGGTCGCGGATTTCGTGGATGCCCTTGCGAAGGGTGAGCCCTGTGCCCCAACATTCCGTGACGCGCTTGAAACGCAAAAAATATGTGACGCTGTTCTTAAATCCGCTGAAACTCGTCAGTGGGAAAACGTATAAACCGAAACAACAAGAAGTAATCCTAGAAAGGCCATCATGGCTGACAAAGCACAACAAATTGAAAATCGTTGGAGTGATTCCGACGCGGCAGGAATGTCTGAAGCCGAATTGCTGCATTACCGATCGAACGTGTTGGGGTCCGACCTGACGCTGACTAATTTTGCAGGCGGTAACACGTCGGCGAAAGTAATGACTCCGGATCCACTTACGGGCGAAGATGTCGAAGTCCTCTGGGTCAAAGGCTCGGGCGGCGATCTGGGCAGCATGGGCATGGACGGTTTCTCGACGCTGTACATGGACAAGATGAAGTCCCTGAAGAATAAGTATCGCGGTCTGGAGCATGAAGATGAAATGGTGGGTTACCTGCCGTTTTGTACCTTCAACAACAATCCGCGCGCGGCGAGTATTGACACGCCGTTGCATGCCTTTATTCCGCGTACCCACGTGGACCACTTGCATCCCGATGCACTCATCGCGATTGCGGCCTCCAAAGATGGCGAAGCGATCACGAAAGAAATTTACGGCGACGAAATCGGCTGGGTAGGCTGGCGACGTCCGGGTTTTGAACTGGGTCTGGAACTGGAAGCGAAATACAATGAGAATCCCAATCAAAAAGGGATTATTCTCGCAAGCCACGGGCTCTTTACCTGGGGAAATTCAGCGAAGGAAAGTTACGAAACGACGCTGGACATTATTCAGAAGGCGACCGATTACCTTGCCTCCAAGGCAGAGGATGCTCCGTTCGGTGGCGAAATCACGGGCGCACTGAGTGACGATGCACGCACGGCGATTGCTGAAAAACTGATGCCAATTCTACGCGGTAAGGTGAGTCAGGACCAGCCTAAGATCGGTCACTTCAACGATTCGGCGGAAGTGTTGCAGTTCGTCGGCTCCGCCCGGTGCAAAGAACTCGCCGCGATGGGTACTTCTTGTCCTGACCACTTCCTGCGCACAAAGATTTGTCCGTTGGTACTCGATATTGCTGAAGGCGAAATCGATGACGAAGCGTTTCTGGGCAAAGTCGAAGAAGCAATGGAAGGCTACAAGAAAAATTACGAATCGTATTTCGATCGTTGTAAACACGACAACTCACCCGGCATTCGCGACGCTTATCCAATCGTTGTATTGGTGCCTGGCGTGGGAATGTTCACCTACGCGAAAGACAAAGCGACCGCGCGTATCTCCGGCGAATTTTATGTGAACGCCATCAACGTGATGCGCGGCGCATCCGCCATCAGCGAATACGTCAGTCTTCCTGAGCAGGAAGCTTTCGACATTGAGTACTGGTTACTCGAAGAAGCCAAGTTGCAACGCATGCCGCAACCGAAAAGTCTCTCAGGCAAAGTGGCGCTCGTTACCGGTGGTGCTGGCGGAATCGGTCGCGCGATCTGTAGTCGTCTTCTTGAGGAAGGCGCCTGCGTTATCGTGGCCGACTTCGACAGCGATGCTATGGCCGAGGCGATTGAAGACTTTGGCGCGAAGTACGGCAAAGACAATGTTGACGGTCGTAATTTCGACGTGACCAACGAAGAAGAGGTCATCGCGCAGATCGGATCGGCGGCTACGGCCTTCGGCGGCATCGACATTCTCGTGTCCAACGCGGGAATCGCGACGTCAGCGCCATTTGAAGAAACGACGGGCGCACTCTGGAACAAGAACATCGCTGTGATGGCGACGGGTTACTTCCTCGTATCGCGCGAAGCCTTCAAGATGATGAAGTCCCAGACAACCGGCGGCTCAATCGTCTTCATCTCGTCGAAGAACGCGCTCGTGGCCTCGAAGAACGCGTCGGCATACTGCACGGCGAAGTCTTCAGAACTTCACCTGGCACGTTGCATTGCGCTGGAAGGTGCTGCGGACGGCATCCGCGTAAACACGGTGAATCCGGACGCCGTACTTCAAGGCTCGAAAATATGGCAGGGCAACTGGAAAAAGGAACGCGCTGAAGCCTACGGTCTCGAAGAAGACGACCTGGATGCGCATTACCGCAACCGCAGCATGCTAAAGCGTTCAGTGTTCCCCGAGGATATCGCCGAAGGCGTCTACTTTTTCGCCTCCGAACGGTCCTCAAAATCGACGGGCAATATTTTGAATGTCGATGCAGGTGTTGAGGGAGCGTTTACGCGATAGGCGACTTCTGAAAGTCTATAGAACCAATGAGACAGGGTGCAGAAATGTACCCTGTCTTTGTTTCGCCGATCTCCCAATATCGTCTACGTTGTAGCTAGTAACTTATCCAACTTCCGGACAATTTGTTCACGTGCACTTTCTTTCTTAAAAATGGTTGGAATTTTCAACAGAAATCCGGCCCATTTTCGGCCGTGTAGATCCCGATTCTTATCGAAAATGTATTTGCGAAGGACAACGGTCGTTTCCTCGGTAAATGCCCACAATTGATGCTGTTTGTACTCAATAATGAAATATGCGTCATTAGGCCAGGATAACTGATGTCTTTCTGTTGCGTGGCAAGCATCACAATTATACGAGCCAATGCCGAGACCTTGGGATCGATACAAGTATTTCGAATGCGCCCAATCTTTTGGCTCGTACCCCTCCGGCAGATCCCATATTGCTGAAGTCGAACCGCCATGCAGACCTGGAAAATAGAACGCACCATGCCATCGACTCCCTGCAGAGTCTTGAAGAAAGTGATACTCGAACATACTGCTACGCTTAAAAAAGCCGATATCCTTTTTTGAGCGCTATCTTGGCTACTTCCGCGAATTCAAACTTCGCTCGCGCCGCACATTTAGGACATCGAATGTCGAGTATATGTGGCATCGGATTCCATGAATATAGTTCAGTCATACTAATTACTCCCAAACGCGTGCAAAACATCAGAATCGCGATTCTTGTACTCAGTTCTACACAGCATCATTTAGCGATAATCATAAGAGATGATGTACGGAGAAGTCGAACTTTTGGAAAAGGGAATATACGCACACGTTGAAGAAAGTAAACTTGGCCGATGTGGATGCGAATCTGCATCGGCTCTTCTTTTTTTAACGCACAGGTGCAAAGGGTTTCCATGGGAAAGGATGTGTAAATTCGCAATATCCGGCTTAAGGTGGGTGCGGATGTCCAAGGTCCCACGGTCTTCGCTTCGCTGCGCCGTGGGATGACAGTTGGGGGAAAGTAGCGTAACGGTTGAGAGATGATTAGTAATCGACCAGCCGCCCCCGAATTTCCTCCTGCGTTTGCCAGAGTCCGCGGGTCATGATGCCTTCTATTTTGCTGGAGTTGGTGATGTCTTCGAGGGGGTCGGCGTTGAGGAGGATGAGGTCGGCGCGTTTTCCTTCTTGGATGGTGCCGATGTCGCCAGCGCTGAGGAAGTCGGCGGCTTTTGATGTGGCGGAGGCAAGGGCGTCGTAGTTGGAGAGTCCACAGTCGGCGAGTTCTTCCAGTTCGCGGTGTGCCGAATGGCCTGGGATGGTTCCTGTTACGCAGGCGTCGGTGCCCATGAGAATTGGCACACCGGCTTTATGAAACGCGAGGGTCAGTTTTTGCAAGAAGGCGAAGCTGGGGATCAGGTACACCTCTTTTTGTTTCTGGGTCCAGCCGTTCAGGTATTCATCGCGATCCGGTTGCCAGTTATCGGCGAGAGCGGGATGGATGTGCTCGAAGCCCGGGTTGGCGAGTATTGCTTGGATGTCGTCGAGCTGGCGTATGATGTTGTGATAGACGATGAGTGTTGCGATGACGGAAACGCCGGAATCTTTCACCTGCTTGGTCACTTCGGGGATGCGTGACTCGTCGAGGCCGTATCTGAACGCTCCATAGATAACTTCTTCCATATGGGCAATATGTTGTCCCCGTGCGAGGATGCCGTCGAACCCTACTAAGCGGACAGTGTGTCCGACGACGGGCATGTCGAGCTCGTCCGCGGCGTCCATGATGCCGCGATATCCTTCTACCGGTATGCGGTTGTAGGTTTTGACAAAGTCATAGCCTTCTTTTTTGAATTTTTGGACGACTTTGACGCCGTCCTCGTATGTCGCGGGAGTTGGCGCGATATTTCCCTGGATGGGACTGCCCTGATATATCTCCGGGCCGACGAGTTCGCCTGAATCAATCTGCGCGCCAAGAGCGAGCGCCCCTTTGGTTCCGCGCAGGTTAAGGATGCTGGTTACGCCCTGGGACAGGTACAGACTTAGAAGTTGTGGATTGCCTTTTCGTCCTGCGAAGAGGTGGGCATGCAGATCGATGAGACCCGGTATCAGATATTTGTCTTCGCAATCGATGCGCTGGGCTCTGCGGGGAATCTTTACATCCTCCGCATTTCCGATGGTGGTGATGATTCCGTCCTTGATGAGTACGGTCTGGTTGAGGATGACTGTTTCGCTCGTCATCGGTATGACGTTGACGCCCACGAATGCGACGGGTTTATCGGAGTAGGGTTCCAAACCCGCCGCGCTTAAGGGAATCCAGATTGCGAAGAGTACCGCGCCCAATATCGTTTTCATAGTGGTGCTCTCCAAGAAATACAGTTCAGTTGCATGTGTCTTGGACTTACTACACCGCGAAAAGGTTTACCGATTCTTACGATCCAGATTTGCTTTCATTTCGTCGCGGGTTGGAGTCTGGGAGCTGAATCCATCCTTCGGGATGTCGACATGGGCGGTCCAAAGGATGGCGTTCAGCATCAGCTTGCGAATGTCGTCATTTTTCCAGCTGCGGTGGTAATGTCCGCCGGTAAAGCCGAAGCTGCGACCGTTGTTGCCTTCGCGTTCGTAGGTCCATGCCATGTGTTGCGGGATTCCGTCGGCAACGGCTTTGCGCACGTCGGGGTTTCCGCTGTGGGGACCGTCGCCGCGTTCCATGGTGGATTCGGGGGCGATTGCGGAGAGGATCGGAGTAACCCCTTTCATGTCGGGCATGAAGCGCATGTGGAAGTACCATTCGTCGTTGTTGGCGAAGGGAGACACGCCGCTGGTGATGGGGTGAGATGGCAAAGTTTTGTAGTCGGCGGTCCAGTGCGGATTCACGGACCAGTCGGGCTCGAAGTAGCCACCGAGCCAGTTTTTGAATTGTTCGCCAATTTCGTTTTTGGGATATTCGACGGCGTAGTGGATGCAGACGAGTCCGACTCCGGCATCCATGAGTTCGCCAACCTTGTCGAGATGTTTGTTGGCCATGTGGTTGTCGCCGCCGTCGCAATACATGACGACAGTGGAGGCGCCATCGAAGATGCTTTCGTCTCGGGGCCAGCCATAGTGGGTGACGACCGCCTCGACATCCGGGACATTCTCATTCAACGCTTTAGCCAGTAACATGCAGCCTGCGCGGTGTTCGTGATCGCCGGGTGCGTGGCTGGGCCTTCCTGCGACGAATACTATTTTCGTTTTGTCGGCGGCCTGGGCAAATGTTGCGAGTCCTGCCGTGATAATAAGTGTCAGAATTGTTGCGAATCGCATGGTTCCATGTTCCCCTAAGGTTTGATTTGGTTCATTGTCGCTATTTTTTGTCGCGCTCGTCAAGTTCGCGTAAGCGTTCGCGCTGGATTGCTTCGTGGCCGCGGTCGCTTGGTTGATAGTAGGTTCCTCTAGGTACGCCGTAGTGTTGCGTGACGTATGCATCTTCACCGTCGTGGGCATATTCGTAGCCGACACCGCGGCCGATCTTTTTGCCTTGAGGTCCTCCGTCTTGCAGGTGCGACGGAACTTGAATCGTTTTCTTCTCGCGTACGTCTTGCATCGCCGAGTTGATGGCGGTGTAGGCGGCGTTGGATTTGGGTGCGCAGGCCACGTAGGTGGCGGCCTGGGACAGTAGGATGCGGGCTTCGGGCATGCCGATGAACTCACAGGCCTGCCAGGCCGAAGTTGCGAGGATTAACGCCTGGGGATCGGCGTTGCCCACGTCTTCGGAGGCGCAGATGCAGATGCGGCGTGCCACGAATCGTGCGTCGTCTCCGGCTTCGAGCATGCGGGCCATCCAGTAGACGGCGGAATCGGGGTTGCTGCCGCGCATGGATTTGATGAAGGCGGATGCGGCGTCGTAGTGGTCATCTCCCGTGCCGTCGTAGTGCAACATTTTTCGTTGGATGCATTCTTCGGCGATGGGCAGGGTGATGTGGATGGTGTCGTCGACGGGTTCGGTGGTGAGCATGGCGACGTCGAGGGCATTCAGGGCGCGGCGGGTGTCGCCCTCTGAATAGTTGGCGATGTGTTGCAGCGCGTCGTCGTCGGCGTTGATGGTGAGCTCGTCGAGACCTCGATCAGGATGATCGAGTGCGCGGCGCATGACCCGAACGAGTTGGGATTCGTCGAGGCGTTTGAATTCGAAGAGTTGGGATCGGGAAAGTAAGGGTGCCACGACGGAGAAGAAGGGGTTTTCGGTGGTCGCGCCGATGAGAATGACGTTTCCATTTTCGACGTCGGGTAACAGCGCGTCTTGTTGCGCTTTGTTGAAACGGTGTATCTCGTCCACGAAAAGGATCGTGCGTTTTCTCTCGTGGATGCGGCGTTCTTTGGCTTTCGCGATGACCGCGCGCAACTCTTTCACGCCGGAAGTGACCGCGTTTACGTTTTCGAATGCCGCCTGCGTGCGCATCGCGATGATTCGTGCGAGAGCCGTTTTGCCGCTGCCGGGCGGTCCGAATACGATCAGCGAGGTAATGCGATCCGCCTCAATCGCCCGACGCAATATCTTGCCCGGCGCCAGAATATGCTCCTGACCGAGAATATCGTCCAGGGTACGCGGCGCAACACGTCGCGCAAGTGGCGCTTCCCTGCGTAATCGGTCCGCCGCAGCATTTTCAAAGAGGTCTTCTGGCATAACTGCGATCTTACCTTTTCTTTGGTAAGAAAAGGTAAAGCCAAAAGAAACCGGGGAATACTCCGTATTTCTGGATGGGGTGATGTGGGCCTGGTGGCGGTGTCCCCCTGTAGAGTAGATCGGGGCGTTGCAGGGGTCCTTCCGGAGTCCTGGCGGACGGTATGGATTGGGGGGAGGTCGGCGTTGAGATTGCCGCGTCGACGTTGGGACGTCTCCTCGCAATGACACGGTGGGGGTGGCGATCACAAGTGGTGTGGATACGCATGACTCTGCTGGTTTGGATACGGTAGAATAGGCGTTTTCTGGTGGTGTTTATTGGTGGTGATTTATGTCTGGTGAATTGAATGATGTGCAACGGGAGGCGTTGGCTTGGGGGGATGGGCCTGCGTTGGTGTTGGCGGGTGCGGGGTCGGGCAAAACGCGGGTGATTGTTGAGCGGATTGTGAATCTGATCGAGGTGCTGGGGGTGGATCCGTATCGGATTTTGGCGTTGACGTTTACGAATCGTGCGGCGAATGAGATGCGGGATCGGGTTCGGGCGCGGTTGGGTGTGGGGGAAGTTTCGACGTGGCTGGGCACGTTTCATTCGTTCGGCTTGTATATTTTGCGTCGGGAGATGGAGGTTCTGGGGCGTCCCACCCGATTTACGATTGCGGATGATGGGGATCAGTTGTCGCTGATGAAGCGGTTGGTGAAGGAATTGCCGGAGGGGCTGGTGAAGGTGTCGCCGCGGGATGCGATGTCGTGGATTTCTTCGTTGAAGCAGGAAGTGGAAGTGCCGGATTTTGATGCGGCTGCGGAGGATCAGGAGGAGTCGTCGTTTCGGGAGTTGTGGAAACGGTATCACGCGGTGTTGGAGCAGTCTTCGGCGGTGGACTTTGATGATTTGTTGGTGTTGCCGGCGAAATTGTTTTTGGAGCATCCAGAAGTCGCGGAGAAGTATCGTCGTCGCTTCACGCATGTGTTGGTGGATGAGTATCAGGATACGAATCGGGCGCAGTATGTGATTGCGCGTGAATTGAGCGGCGAGGGCGGTAATATATTTGTCGTTGGGGATGAGGATCAGAGTATTTATTCATGGCGCGGCGCTAATATTCGAAATATTTTGGATTTTGAAAAGGATTTTCCGGGGGCGGAGGTGTTTCGGCTGGAGCAGAATTACCGGAGCACGGATTCGATTCTGAAAGCGGCGAACGCGGTGGTGTCGAATAATACGGAGCGGTTGGGCAAGACGCTGTGGACGGCGAACAAGGGCGGGGAAAAGGTCGGATTTTATCTGGCGGAAAACGGGGATGACGAAGCGCAGTTTATTGTGGACTCGATCAAGAAGAAGGATTATCCGGCGCGTGAAGTGGCGGTGTTGTATCGCACGAATGGTCAGGCGCGATCGATTGAAGAAGCGTTTATGCGCAAGGGCGTTCATTACACGGTTGTGGGTGGCGTGCGGTTTTATAGTCGCAAAGAGATTAAAGATATTCTGTGCTATATGCGTCTGCTGGTAAACCCGGTGGATGATGAGGCCTTGCGGCGAATCATCAACGTGCCTGCGCGTGGGATTGGCGGGGTGACGTTGGCGAAATTGGCGGATCAGGCCCGGGCTACGCAGAAACCGTTGTTGGAGGCCTTGCGTGAGGCGGAAGATGACTCGTCGTATGGTCCGAAGTTGCGGAACACGATTCGGGAGTTCGTGGAGTGGCTGGATGAGTTAACCTTTGATGTGGATTCGATGTCGGTGGAGGATTTGATCGAGAAGGTACTTGAAGAGACGTCGTATCGCGAGTATGTGGAGAAGAGTGACGAGAAAGATTTTCGGACGCGACTGGAGTTGGTGGATGAGTTTGTTTCGGCCTGCGCGAATTATGATAAGCGTACGAAGGATAAGGACGAGAGCGGGCTGGGCGAATTTCTGCAGGAGCTGTCGTTGGCGAGCGAGGTGGATGGGTTGGATGTGGCGAGTCCGGCGGTGACGTTGATGACATGTCACAGCGCGAAGGGTCTGGAGTTTGATCATGTGTTCCTGATCGGTTTTGAAGAGGGTCTACTACCGCATATCATTTCGCTGGATGAGGATGGCGGAATCGAAGAAGAACGGCGTTTGACGTATGTGGCGATGACGCGTGCGCGGAAAACGTTGATGCTGACGGCGGCGGAATCGCGCACGATGTACGGGGAATGGAAGCCGCGGGAGGTGTCGCGGTTCTTTCATGAGATACCATCGGAGATTGTGCAGAGTGAAGCGAGTCGCACGAAAAGCAAGTCGAAACCGATGCCGCGGGGCTTGCCTACGCTCAAGGAAGAGGCTCTGAAATTGGGTACGAAGGTGCGACATGGGAAGTTCGGCACGGGTGTGGTAATGTATACGTCGGGAACGGGCGCGAAATTGAAGGCGCGGATACGTTTTGACACGGGGATGTCGCGGCAGTTTATGGTGTCGGCGGCGCCGATTGAGATACTGGAGAAATAAACGTGAGTCTGGATGAACTACGGCAGCGGATCGACGACATTGATGGGCAAATACTTGCGCTACTCAATGAACGGGCGAAGTGTGGCCAGGAAGTGGGCAAGGTCAAGCAGTCTCAGAATGCCGTGGTGTATGTGCCCGAGCGCGAGAAAGCAATCTTCAAGAAGCTGATGGAGATGAATCCGGGACCGCTTCCGAATGAGGCGGTGAAAGCGATTTATCGGGAGATTATTTCTTCGATTCGATCATTGGAAAAGCCGACGACGGTGGCGTTTCTGGGGCCGATGCATACCTTCAGCCAATTGGCGACGCAGCGGATTTTTGGCGTAACGGCTGAATTGCACCCGATGGGGACGTTGGCGGATATATTCACGGAGGTGGAGCGAGGCCGGATTGATTACGGGGTGGTTCCGGTGGAGAGTTCGATGGGCGGCGGTGTGAGCGATACGCTGGATCGTTTCGTGGGATCGAATGTTAAGATCATTAACGAAGTGTTGATGCATATCTCGCAGAATCTGATGTCGAAGAGTCCGATGGACGAAATCGAGAAGATTTATTCGAAGGATCAGTCGTTTTTTCAGTGTCGGAATTGGCTACAGGCGAATGTGCCGAATGCGGAGTTGGTGCCGACATCGAGTACGGCGGAAGCGGCACGCATTGCTTCGGAGGAAGAAACGGCTGGCGCGATCGGCAGCATATTGGCTGCGGAGCCGTATGGATTGGATGTGATTGCAGAGCGCATTGAGGATGCCGCGCACAATTACACGCGTTTTTTTGCGATTGGCAGTCAAAAGGTAAAGTCGACGGGTAAGGACAAGACATCGTTGCTGATTACCGTCTCCAATCGTTCGGGTGCATTGCATGAATTGTTGTTGCCGTTTTCGGAGCAGGGTATTGATTTGACCAAGATTGAGTCGCGGCCTTCGCGTAAGAAGGCATGGGATTATGTATTTTTTGTTGATTTGATTGGCCATGTGGATGATCCAAATGTTGAGAAAGCCCTGAAGCAGATTTCCGAGCATTGTACGGAGCTACATGTGCTAGGGTCGTATCCGCAGGGCGACGTGGAAAGGTAGGAGAGCAGGATGAAGGGAAAATTTGTAACGGCGGTGGTGGTGATAGCGGTGTTGGCGGGTATCGTCGGTATTAATCAATTCGAACCCAATCGCAAGACGCAGGAACAGTATGAGGCCCAGCTTGAGGCGCAGCGGGAGCTTGAGGAAATTGCGGCGTTGGAAGACGATGGCTCGGATGGGAATTTGATTACGGGTGATATGTTGGAGATCGCGATGAAGCAGGCCGAAGAGAGAAAGGCGGAAAGGGAGGCGAACGCGGGTGACTACACGGTTCGTTTTGAGTGTTCGAACGGCGATTTTGTGATTGAGGTGGAGTCCGAGTTGGCGCCTTTGGGGGCCGCTCAGTTTAAGAAGGCTGTCAAGGATGGCGTGTATGACGGCGCGCGCTTTTTTCGGGTGATCTCTGGTGCTTTAGTTCAATTCGGCATATCGGGCGATCCGGAAAAGTCCGCGATTTGGCACAAACGTATGATTAAGGATGATCCTGTTAAAGGAAGCAACACGCGCGGCACGATTTCATTTGCGACCTCGGGTCCTGATTCGCGTACCTCGCAGGTATTCATCAATTTTCGCGATAACACGCAGTATGACGGGATGGGTTTTGCTCCGTTTGGCAAGGTGATTGAAGGGATGGATGTCCTCGAAGCCGTATATTCCAAAGACGGTCAGAATCCGGATCAGGGTGCTATTCGACGCAAGGGCAACGCATATTTGGAGAGCGCGTATCCGAATCTGGATTATATAAACAAGGCCATTCTCAACAAGGATGAAGCAGCGGAGGCGGCAGAGGAAGCCGCAGTTGAAGGGTATCAAGAACCTGAGGTTGATGATGAAGGGGCAGAGGTTAACGAGGAAGAAGCGGCCTAATCCGACCATATTTTGGCTAAAAATTACTGTCCCGTGCATCGGTTGGTGTGCGGGGATTATTCTTTGGGCAGGGATCGTGCGATGCGGAATCCGAATGAACGGTAATGATTGTAGGGTTCGGTCCAGCCACGGTTGGTGGTGCGGCAACTGTTTTTCATGCTGTTCCACGCGCCGCCGCGTACGACTTTGAAGGGACTCTTGGGAAAACCGGTGGGATCGAATTGTGTTTCTGCTTTGTAGGCGCCGAACCAGTCTTCACACCATTCCTGCACGTTGCCGCTCATGTCGAAACAGCCTGCGGGGCTGATGGCGCGTTTTCGTTCGGGGGAGCTGCCGTCGAAGTATCCGATGGGAGAGGTGTAGGGGTAGGAGTCAAGACCGGATTTTTCGAGCGGGTTATTGAGTTGAAAGTTCCCGTGATGCTCGGTCATGGCGTCGCTGGAGATGGCATAGTGCCAGGTCACTTCTTCGCCTGCGTTGTTCCAACCCGCGGCACGTTCCCATTCGGCTTCGGTGGGCAGACGGTATCCATTGGGTCTGGGATCGATGGGGGTGAAGGTGGTCAGGCTGTAGCACGGGGTGAGCCCCTGAATTTCGCTGAGCCAGTTGGCGTAGGCGATGGCTCCGTACCAGGTAACATCGACCACGGGATGGTCGTCCATGTACATGCCGTCGCGCATGACGGTCTTGAAGGTGCCGTGTTCGAAGATGATGTCAGAGGATTTGGAAACCACGATGAGTAAGCGTCCGCGGTAGTGCGGGCTGGGTCCGGCATCGCTGGTGGCTTGGGTAAAGGGTTTGAACAGTGTGTTACTTAGGTAACCTTTTTCCAGGGCCCAGTTGAGTACTGCGACGTATTGACTGTTGGTAATTTCGTATTTTCCGATTTGATAGGGGCTCAGTGTGACGGGGTGCCGGGGCAATTCGTCGGACTCGCCTTTTTGGCTAAGCGCGCGCCCCATTTGAAATGTCGTCTCTGCGATATCGACCATATTGGGCACGAGGGTATTCTTCACGTCCGGGGTGTCGGCGTTTGCCGGAGACGCGGTCAGCGACGGAATCGTGAGCAGGAGTATGGAGAGAAAAATAGGGCGCATAAAGGTGAATATAGATTGTGTCGCGACTGAATAGGAACGTCAGTATACCTTAATCGGGAGGATTCGAGCCAGTTGGGCTGGTATGGCTACTTCGACGATAGCGTTCGGCGAGCCAGTGGGGGGAAATACCGATGTGCCAGGCGAAAATGGTGAGTAGATTGTAGAGGGTTGTGCGCCAGGGGCCTTGCCGTTGCCAGCGTCGTGCGCAGGTGGTGGTTTTGGAAGGGGCGAGCCGAATCTGTCCGTGTTTCTTGAGTGTTCGGACGATGACGAAATCTTCCATGATGGGTAAATCCTCGTATCCGGAGACGGCGTGGAAGGTGGTTTTGCTCAAGAAGAGGCCCTGATCGCCGTAGGGGAGTTGAAGGAGTCGTGCGCGCAGATTGGTAAAGTGCCTGATGATGCGCATGGGCAGCGATTCGTCGGACGTGTTGAAGTGAAAGGCGCCGGCGGCGGCGTTGAGGCGAGACAGGGTAGCCTTGATTTCCTGTTGATAGGTGTCCGGCGGAATTGTGTCGCCATGCAGAAAGAACACAGTGTCTGCTGCGGCATGGGCGGCTCCGATGTTCATCTGGATGGCGCGACCGCGTGGGGTAGTAATGACGAGTGCGCCGCGGGATTCTGCGATGGATCGCGTGGCATCGGTGCTGCCCCCATCGGCGAGGATGATTTGTATATCGGGGTTGCTACCTAATCTTTCGAGGGTTGATTCAATGGTGTTTGCTTCGTTTAGAACGGGTATGACGACAGAGAGTGATGGGATGGTCGCGTCGGGTTGGTGGCGATGCCATTCGGGCAGGTCTTCGGCTTCGTCGATGTCGTTGAGATAGACGAGTCGTTTCCAGGAGGCATTTTGATCGTCCAGGCGCGAGACAGTTGTGGGGTAGACTTCTTCGGTGCCCCAGGGGATGTTCTTGAAGAGGAATTCTTTCAATGGGGAAAGCGCGTCGCGCTGGAGACCGATGAGATAGTATCCGCCATCGGTCGCGGGGCCCAGGGTGAGCGCGTGGGTATGGAGGGCATCGAAGGCGGTGTTGAGCAGGGTGGGGGTGATGGCGGGACAGTCGATACCGATAATGATCGCGGCATCGATGCTGTCGTTGAAGGTCGCACTAAAGGCGTAACGCATGCGATCACCGAGGTCGTCGCCATGCTGCTCTCTATAGTGTAGCGATTTACCGAGCCACTCTTTCATTTCGGCTTCGTCGGCTCCGGTATAGTTGATTTCGATATCGATGTCGACTAGCGATTGTGCCGTGGCGAGTGCGTGTTCGGTCATGGCACGCTGCAGGTCTGCTGCTCCTAGAGCACCCAGTGTTGGGATGAGTCGAGTTTTCGTTTTGCCGGGCTCGGGATAGCGCGTGAAAATGATGAGGCGTTTTCGGGTTGCGAGTCGCTTTTTCTGGAATAGGTGGTATTTGATGGCAGAAATGAAGAGAGTAGAGAGAATTTTGTAACCAGCGCCGATTACGCCGCGCACGGTACCGGAAACTTTGGAGCGACCGATGCGTTTCCGGTAGTCGACGGGAACTTCTCCGCTGCGTAATTGTTGCAGGGTGGCTTTGATTTGCATTTCGACGGTCCAGCCGTAGTTGGTGTCGGCCATGCCGAGGTTTTGCAAGCTGGAATAGCGAATGGCGCGAAAGGGGCCGAGGTCGGTGTAGCGTACGCCCCAGAACAGGCGCATCAAGAAGCAGGCGAGAATATTTCCGAAGCGTGCTTGCGGGGTCAAGGCGCCGCGTTCGCGTTTTCCAAGGGCGCGTGAGCCGATGACGATGTCGAGGGTGTTGTTGATGATGGGGTCGACAAGCGTATCCATTTGTTCGGGATGATCGCTGTAGTCGCCGTCGAGAAATACGACAATATCGGTTTGTGACAGAGAGTGTATCCCGCGAAGACAGGCGGCGCCGTATCCGTGTTGGTTTTCGTGCACGACACGCGCGCCGTGGGACTCAGCGATGGAAACGGTATCATCGGTGGACCCGTTGTCGGCGACGATGACCTCGTCGACCCAGTCGGGAATGTCGTCGAGCACGTGGGCGATGGATTGGGCTTCGTTGATGGCGGGGATGATGACGGATACGCGGGCGTTGTTACGCATTGATGATGCCTGCGTATTCGGCGGGTCCGAGTTTGAAGCGAATGTGTTCGTAGATGAGCAGGGCGATGACGGGGGCGTATTCGATCCAGACGATGGTGTTGTCGAAGAATAACGTTTGGTCGAGGGCGGCGTAATAGAAACGCAGGTAGTAGAGGGGCAGGGTCAGGGACAAGGTAAGGTAGGAGAGTCGCGGGCTGAGCGCGAGTAGCGGCAGGAGCCAGATGTAGTACCAGGGGAATTGTGTGGGGCTGAGCATAAAGAGGAGTCCAACGGCGAGCACGAGGTGGTTCATGAAGGCATCGACGTGTTCGTTGTCGCGCCGCATGAGGACGGCTATCCAGATCAGAAGCAGGATGAGAGTGAGCAATCGCGCGAGCATAGCGAGTTGGTTTTTCTCGAGCTGAAAGCTGGCAAAGCTCAGGTGCACCACTTTATTGATGCCCATGAACAGCGCGTCGTTCATTTCCCAGCGCTCCGAGTAGGCGGTGAATCCGGAGTCGTCGCTGAGTGGAGATGAGATGAAGATGGGAATCATCAGGATGAGCAGGAGTATGCCGGCGATGGTGAGTGCGCGGCGTCTATCCGGGGAGAGTGCGCGGCTGAAGCGCAGGAACAGGGGAATCAGGTAGAGGGGCCATAGTTTTGCAGCGGTGGCGAGTGCGAGCGCGATTCCGGTGAGGTTGATTCGTTGATAGACGATGGCGAGTATGGCGAGCATGACGAAGAATACGATAATGAGATCCATGTGCGCGGAATTGAAGGATTCTTTGATGAGAATCGGGTTCCACCAGTAGATAATGAGTTGAGAGTAGGGGCGCTCTACTTTGCGCAGAATGAGCAGGATGAGTACGCACACGCCGAGGTCGAATAGGAGGAGGATAGATCGCCATGCGTTGAGACTCCAGGGTTTGATGAAGTGCGCGATGGCGAATGCGGCCTGGGTGGTCGGAGGATAGACGGTGGTGAGTGAGCCGTGGTTTACGCGGTCGAGCGTGATTCCGGCTTGGTCACCGAGCGCGATGAGCTCGGGAGTTGCGCCACTGTCCGCGTCAAAAAAACGTGCGTCGTTCGGGGGGTGGGCGTAGGGCGAGTGTCCGTTGGCGACCATGCCGCCTTCCCAGAGGTATCGGTAGAAGTCGTCTTCGAGGATGGGTTGGGAGAAGAAGAAAAGGGCGCGCATGCCGAGGCCGACCGCGATGAGCGCAATGATGAATCGGGGGGAGTTGGTGACGCGGTGCATGCGCCATACGGCGTAGAGGTAGACGATGCCTGCGAGGAGCATCAGGGTGATGAAGGGGATAATGGGGCGGCTGAGCATGTCGGAGCCGTATTCGAATTGGGGGGAGAGCCAGGTGATGGCTGCGAAGAGTAAGAGCAAGACTATGCCGGGTGGAAGGCATTCGCGGAGTCGGGGAGTGGGTGCAGGTAGCCAGGGCATCAGGGTTGTTCGTTGAGCGACCAGTCGTAGTCGAGGAAACTGACTTTGTAGGTTGCCGTGGTCAGGTATTCGGCTTGATGGTCGTGTGCGTAGGTGCGGGCGAAATCGAGAATGGCGCCTTTCTTCTTGCCGTGGTCGGAAATTGTGTTGCCCGCGTTGTAGTGTCCGACGAAATCTTCGTCGAACCAGTCGAGAATCGCGGAAAGATAGACTTTGTTCTTGTCGCTGTCGATGCGGAACCATTTTTTCCCGGCAAAGAACTGGACGGATTGATCGTCGAGCTGGGCGTTGAGACGTTCGGCCACAAAGGCTTCGTCGAGCAATGGCGGACAACTCACGGAGGCGCATACGATGGCGACGTGGATGCGCGGGTCCTCGAATTCTTTGCGAAGAATGTCGTGTTCGATGGCGTCGAGGGTGACGGTGCGTCCTGCAACGCGGGTGGTGTGTTTTTTCCATACGCCGTCGATTTGCCGGATGCTGTTCTTGGGGTATCGAATGCTGTTGATGAGCCCGCCTTTTTCGATGGGGTAGTGGTCGATGATGGCTTTGAGGGTGATGGCGTTGTAGGCGTTTATCCAGAGGGCCATTTTCGTTTCGGTAGACCAGCCGTCGTAGGAGTCGGGATCGACTGCGCCGAGCGACGCGACGAAGGCGTCGAGTGCTGCGCGGTCGGCTTGCAATCCTTTATAGTCAACGCGGCCTTGATCGTCCACGTAGTTCTTTAGAAGGGTCGAATAGTCGTCGTAGCTGATCGTTTTACTCATCGTATTGGAATCGAGACTCGTATCGGGGGTTGAATCTTCGGATGAACAGGCCGCGATTCCCAAGGTGAGCACCAGGCCCCATACAAAGCGCAATGTTTTAGTCGTATTCATGCCACCTCCCCGGTGATTATACCAAGGCCCCGCCGCAGGATGATCCGCAGCCGGCGGTGCAGGCGTAACAGTGATCGCCGGTCAGGATGCGACGATTGGGCAGTGCCTCGGCGGCGAGGGTGTTGATGTTTTGTTGCTTGGCGTCGAGGGACATGCGCAGCGCGAGATTGAAGTCGCAATCGTATACGGTGCCGTCCCAGCCGACGGAAATCTGGCGGCGACACATGAGTGGAGCGACGGTGTCGGGATTGAAGGCTTCGCGCAGGGTGTCCATATAGTTGTCGAGCTGTTTTTCATGCCTCAGATCGGTTTTGAAGCGGCCGATGGGTACGTTGGTGATGGTGTGGAGGTGGGTGAATTCGATGCCGAAGTGTTGGCGGAGTTCGCGGTGGTAGTCTTCTTCGAGTGAGGTCTGATTGGGAGGGAGTACGGGGCCGCCGGGATTGAATACGAGGTTGAGGGGTAAGTTTTGTTCGATGCCGTAACCTATCGCATTGAGTTTTTGGATGACTTCGATGCTGTCGTGGTAGACGCCTTCGCCGCGTTGCCGGTCGACGTTTTCTTCGAGGTAGCAGGGTAGTGACGCGACGAGATGAACCTGCAGTTCTTTGTAGAAGTCGATGAGGTCCTCGTATCCAGGTTCGAGCAGGATGGTGAGATTGGTGCGTACGATTGTTGCGAGGTCGAGTGCATGGATAGCGCGAATAAATTTCTTGAAGTGGGGGTTCATTTCGGGTGCACCGCCGGTGATGTCGATGGTTTTGGCACCGGATTTCTCTGCGACGCGTAAAATGGATTCCATGGTGGCCCATTCCATTTGTTCTTTGCGTTTTGGCGAGGAATTGACGTGGCAATGGGTGCAGGTGAGGTTGCAGGTGAGGCCTATGTTGACCTGAATGGTGGTAATGGCCTGCGCGGCGTATAGGCCCTGAGCCTCATCGGTTGACACCCGGGTGTCGAAGCTCGTCGTGAGCGGGTATGTTGCCTGTGTACCGGTGGAATTCACAGTGAAATACCTTTTGCGTTGCGAATGGGTTCATGATACGGCATTGCGTTGCTCAGGGCAACTATGGGGGTATATTCGCGGCAGAGGAATTCGGTGTCAGGCGTGCCGGAGGGTGCTTTGGGGTCGAATCTTACTCCAATTCGATGTTCAGATTATCGAGCAGGACACCTTCGGCCATCTGGAGTTGCACGAGGGATTTTTCGTAGTCAACGACGGATCGTAACTCTTCGGTCTGGGCCTCTGTGAGATCTTCTTGACGGTCCAGTACATCCTGGGAAGTTGTGACACCGAGTGTGAGACGACGTTCTTCTGCGGCAACGTTGGCCTCTTGCAGGATGCGTGCCTGGCGATTGGTTTCGACGAGGGTTTCGGAGCTGACGATGCCACGAATGGCCGTGCGAATTTCCAGCATAATATCCTGGCGCGTTTTGGCGAGACTTCGTTCTTGTTGTTGTTCGAATTGTCTGGCGCGGTTGCGGGCACCCTTGGCGGTGCGATTGAGGATCGGAATGGACCCGGTGATGCCCAGGTTCCAACTGCGTCCATCCTTGTCGCGGATGCCGTCGTAGACGTCTCCGTGGTGCAGTTCCCGTGCATTTTGACCGTAGCTCACGCTGCCGTCCAGTTGAGGGAGGAGGTCATTTCCCGTGCGCTGGGATTCCAGTTTGGCATTTTCAATTTGAAGTTGAGCACTGGTCAGTTCGGGGCGGTTTTTGAGGGCCGTGGTCATGCTTTTTTTGAGGTCCCAATCGAATCCAACTTTTCCTGGACTGGTTGTAGGTGTAATCGATTTGGATGAGAAGACCGCATCATCGGTCAGGTGGATGAAGTTTTTGAGAATGTCTTCGGCATCGAGGATGGTGGTTCGTGCGGTGATGAGTTCGCTTTGTCGGGTGGCGGCACCGGCTTTGGCTTGCAGCACTTCGATGGCTGCGGCGGTACCGATGCGGAGGCGCTGCTCGTTGATTTCGACAAGCCGTACCGCGTTGTCGAGCGATTGCTGGCGCACGGCGAGGTTATTAATGGCCCCGACGAGATTCCAATAGGATTTGATGGTCTCGCCGATGGTGTTGATTACGGTGGTTTCTATTTGGGCTTCGGAGATGTGGCGTCCGTTTTCTGCCGATGTGATGCGGATGCGATTGAGCTTGGTGCCGCGGCCGCGCAAGATGGGTTGGGTGATGGTGGTGGTGATGCCGCCTGTGTATACGTCGAGTGCCTCGCCGGTGAGGGGATTGGTGGTGAATGTACCTGTTTGAACACCAAGATTGTAGGCGACGTTGTATTGGGTTCCCCAGCGTAGAAATTTCCCGCCGATTTGAAGTTGATAGTCCGTGCCTTCATTGTCCACGTTTCCGCTGAATCCGCCGAATTGTGCTTCCAGGGGGCTTGCCGGTGAGCTGTTGTCGATATGCGTCACTGAGCCGGAAAGGAGTGGATCGAAATCGCCTCGGGCCGATTGATAGTCTGAGTCGGCGAGCAGGCGCTCGTATTCAATGATCTGGATGTCGGAGTTGTTGGCCAGTGCCATGGCGATGCAATCATCGAGGCTGAGTTGCACCTCCTCACCCACGAGGTGCTCGCGAACACGGTCGCCAAGTGCCTGCAGATCGATCAATTCGATGTTGATGGAGTCGAAGATATTGATGGAGTCTGGATCGGGCTCGTCTTGTGCATGGGCGTTCTGGAGCGGATGCAAAGTCAATAAGGCGAGGCCAAGTAGAAGTCCTGTGATACGCATGATGAGTCCTTTTTCTGATAGTGTCAAGGCATAGAGTATGCCATATTAGACACCATAAACCATGAAAAAGTTTCATTTTTGCGGAAGATTAGGGGTAGGACTAGAAAGGATTAACGCGCTCGATGGTTTGTTCGCGACCGGGGCCGACGCTGACAATGGCGACGGGTACGCCAGCGAGGGTTTCGATGCGCTCGATGTAGCTACGTGTATTTTCGGGCAGTGAATCCCATGTTTCGCAGCTACTGATGTCTTCGTTCCAGCCCGGAATTTCTTCACAGATGGGCACGGCCGCTTCGAGATGGGCGAGACGGGTCGGGAATTCGTCCGTGGTTTTGCCGTTGATGTCGTAGGCGGTACAGATCTTGATGGTGTCGAAAATACCGAGTACGTCGGATTTTGTGAGCACGAGGTGGGTGATACCGCAGATTTTTATGGCACGCCGTAGCTGTACCATGTCGAGCCATCCGCAGCGACGGGGGCGACCAGTGGTGGCACCAAATTCGTGTCCGGCTTTGCGTAGTTGTTCGCCGGTTCCGTCGAGTAATTCGGTTGGCATGGGGCCTTCACCGACGCGTGTGGTGTAGGCTTTAACGATTCCGATGACGCCGTGGATGGAATTGGGTGCGATGCCTGCGCCGGAGAACACGCCGCCGGCCATGGTGGTGGAGCTGGTGACGTAGGGGAAGGTTCCGTGGTCGATATCGAGCATGGCGCCCTGTGCGCCTTCGAATACGATGTTTTTGTTTTCTTGTTGCGCCTGATGAACCAGTTGCACCGTGTCGGCTGCGTATTCGCGCAAGCGGTTGGCGTATTGGGTGTAGTCGTCGATGATTGATTGCAGATCGAGGGCTTCTTGCCCAAAGGCGTTGGTCAGAATAGTATTTTTGTAGTCCAGGACATTGCGCAACTTGGACTCGAAGGTTTCGGGATCGATGAGATCGCCGAAGCGGATGCCGAAGCGGTCGGCTTTATCGGCGTAGGCGGGGCCGATGCCGCGGTTGGTGGTGCCTATTTTGTTTTCGCCGCGAAAGTTTTCCTGGGCGGCATCGAGTGCCTTGTGGTAGGGCATAATGATGTGGGCGCCTTCGGAGATGTGCAG
>JAYGCN010000027.1:0-4188 GCA_046583315.1 Candidatus Hydrogenedentota bacterium | reverse complement strand
CTATTCAGCTTCGGCGACTATTGCTGTGCCGTAGGCGTAGATTTCGGAGGCGATCATGCGGGAGCCGGATATGGAGGAGGATTCGAAGCGAATGTTGAGCACGTGGGTGGCGCCGAGTGCGTCGGCTTCGACAAGTAATCGGAGCAGGGCCTCGCGCCGGGACCGGGTCATGAGGTGTTCGATGGAACGAAGGCGTCCCCCGAAGAATTGACGTATTTTGGTCATGGTAGTTTTGAAATGGTCGGAGCCGACGGTGGCCTGGCCGTGTACAAATTGCGAATTATGAATCGTCCACGAGTCCGGATATTTTCTCACGTTCGTGGTAACGATGTGCCGGAACTGTTCTTCGCGTTTTGCGAGTGAACGCAGATGCCGACGCTCCGCAATACGTCCGGTCACAAAAGCGAAGGCAATTAGGCCAATCGCGAAGAGAAAGCCGTATAAGTAGTCGTTCATAAAATAGTCATACATTATGGGACTCCTTAATCTTGCACGACGACGGCGGTGCCGTAACAGTAGAGTTCTGCGGCACCGGAACTGACGGAGCAGGTGCTGAATCGAATATTGACGACGGCATTGGCACCTTGTTCTTCGGCGCTGGCGATCATGCGATCCGTGGCTTCACGGCGTGCTTCATTGAGCAGCTCGGTATAGCCTTTAAGTTCGCCGCCGACGATGTTTTTGAGGCTGGCCATGATGTCGCGACCGATGTGTTTGGCGCGGATGGTGTTGCCTTGCACCAATCCTATGAATTCGACGATGTTTTTTCCGGGTATGGAATCGATGTTGGATAGAACCATGATTTCCTCCTGTATGGGTTCGCGTTATTCTCTTCTGAGTATACAGATTCGCATGCCGGTTTATTCGCCTTCTTTTGCTCAGGCACGTATCTTGGGCAAAGTCGGCCATGACTGCTGTTTTTTTGTTACAATACCCGACATGGCTACGTTAGACCTGATAAAAACATTTCAATTTGAGGCGGCCCATCGCACGCCCTTCGAGGATGATGCTTCGCGTCTGCACGGACACAGTTACCGGCTGGATCTGGTGGTGAAGGGCGAATTGAACAACGCGTATGGCTGGGTGATGGATTATGCGGACATCACGGAGGCCTTTGAATCGGTGTATCAGAAAATCGACCACCGGACGCTGAATGATCTGGAAGGCTTGGACTCCCCCACGCTTCTGGATTTGCGAAAATGGATTCTGAATGAGGCGCAGAAGCATATTCCCATGCTCACGGATGTCCATTTGCGCATTGAGGGCGATTGCACCTTTGCTACGGAGACCATCCGCGAGGATTCAGATGCGCATCTGCCGGATCGCATTGGCTTTGGCTTTGAGGCGGCGCATGCGCTCACGAGTCTTCCGCCGGAGCACAAATGCCACACGATGCATGGCCACAGTTTTCGTGTGGAGGTCGCGGCGGAGAGTCTGGAGCATCTGCCGGGCGATCTGCTGGATCTTTATGAAACGCTTGATCACCGATGCTTGAATGAACTCGAAGGATTGAGAAATCCGACGTCGGAAAATTTATCCATCTGGATTTGGAATATGCTGGCCGGGCGGCGTGACGACCTTCATGCCGTGCTCGTGGCCGAAACCTGTACAGCGAGGTGCATTTATTATGGCAGATAAGATTCACCCGAAAGACCAGTTCAAGGCATTGGGCCGCTCAATTCCCTTTAAGGACGAAAAAGCGATTGATCGGGAATGCCTGGAGTGTTTTGCCTACGAATACGCGGGAACACCCAATGGCGATATTGATATTGTGACGACGACAGAGGAATTTACGAGCGTGTGTCCGTTTTCTGGTCTGCCCGATTTCGCGAGCGTGAAAATTAGGTATACGCCTGATGGGCACTGCCTCGAATTACGCTCGCTGAAATATTACCTCATGTCCTACCGCGACGTGGGCATCTGGTACGAGCACCTCGTGAATCGCATACTCAATGATCTCGTTAACGTCGTGCAGCCGAAATCGATGTCCGTGGAGATCACCTGCAATGCGCGCGGTGGTCTGGTCAGCGCGGTAAAGGCGGAGTACGTCCACCCCTAATAAAAATCAGGACGGCCCGAAGACCGCCCTGGTTGCGTTCTGACTTGTGTGTTGGATTACTTGCTATCGTCTCCGCTAACGGCCATATTGCCGAACATGCCTTTCATCATTTCAGTCATATCAATGACTTGTATGCCTTCGGGAATGTTCAGTTCAAGATCGGCATCGCTAATCGTCGCGCCAAGATCGATGTTCTCCAGCGTCATGGACATGACATCGCCCATTTCCATCTTGCGCATGACACCGTCTTTCGCGCCGAGGTAGAGCTTCACCTCGTTTTCGTACATATCCGTCTGCCCCTGAAGCATGGGCGATTTCTGGAGATTCTCGAGCGTCTCGTCCAGCATGGTGGCCGACAACACGTATACATCTTCGCCGTTAAGCGATTCTTTCCCAACAAGCTTGATCGAATACATTTGCTCATACTGCTCCAGCATTTTTGCAGGATTGCCCATCATGCCCATGCCCATATTGCTGCTGTTCAGTGCGGACTCCGGTACTCCCATCGCATCGGCTAGTTCTTTCATGACGCTCAAGTCCATCTTCATGGCCTGGGTCATACCGCCCATGTCGATGAGCATCGTCATGACATTATCCTTCTGGTGCATGTCCATCTTCATTTCCATGCCCTGTCCTTCAATCCCCATCGACATTTTCATTTTCATGAGCGTGGTCTCGCCCTTGACCTTCATGGTACCGCCCATGCTCATTTCACCCATCGCCGCGGCTTGAGGCTGTCCCGTCGCGGCCATGTTCATGGACATGCTGTAGTCGGCCGTAAAGGTGTCCGGTGCGGGCCCGAAGGTCTTAAAGTGCTCCTTCAATTCTTCGACGGTCGTGGGTTCGGCTGTATAGGCCAAGGTGCATCCCAATACCGCAATCATCGATACTATTCTCAATCCAATTCGCATTTTCCCACCCTCCAAATCGACTAGTCTGACTCAAATTAGTATAGCCGTAATCATTCATCATTACCAATACATTCGCGAGCGACAATTATTCAAAACCGCCGCTTAGAATGGGATCGCGATAAAAGGTATACTATCTCCCGATTCATAAAAACGATCAATTTCTACAGGAGAACGCCATGTTTTTTTCAGGGATTTCGGATGAAGCCGGACAACCCATTGATATTCAAATCAAGGCCCATCAGGAATTGGGCTGGGAGTATATGGAATTGCGCATGGTCGACGGCGAGAATATTACGATGCTGTCCGATGATTCTTTTGACCGGGTGCATGGCGCGGTGACGGAGGCCGGAAAAAAGGTCTCGTGTTTCGGCAGTGCCATCGCAAACTGGGCGCGTCCGATCACCTGCGACCGCCAGATCGATATTGACGACTTGAAGCAGGCTATTCCACGCATGCAGAAATTCGGCACGCAAACCATTCGCGTAATGAGTTATCCGAATCATGATACCGATCCGATTCCCGAGCCGGAATGGCGCAAGGAGTCCATCAAACGCATGAAGTACCTGGCGTCGATGGCGGAGGACAACGGGATCACGTTGGTCCATGAGAATTGTTCGGGCTGGGGCGGTGAATCGGCGGAGAATTCGAACATCCTGCTCGGCGAAGTGGACTCGCCTGCGCTCAAGGTGGTCTTCGACACGGGCAACCCGGTCACCTATGGACAGAATGCGTGGGAATATTATCAGGCGGTGAAGAACGACATCGTTTATGTACACATCAAGGATGCGAAATACGTGCCGGGCGGCGAAGAGCTCTACGTCATGTGCGGCGATGGCGACGGCTATGTGAAGGAAATCATCGGCGACCTGCTCGGCAACGGTTACGAGGGCGGAATCTCGATTGAACCGCACTTGGCGGCGGTCATCCACACGGGCGAAACGACTGACCCTGCGAAATTGTATGACTCTTACACCGCGTATGGTCGTCGGCTAATGGGAATCGTGGATGAAGTGACATCGGCCTAAGCGAGTCGCATCAAATACCCAAAAGAGAAGGGGCGCGGTAGACTTGGTCTACCGCGCCCCGTTTTCGTATTGCTTAGGTCGGATTAGTCGTCCGAAGAGTTCCGCATGACTATGCCGGAGTGTCCAGCAGCATCTTCGTCGGCGTTGGTGAATGAAATCCAGCCGAAGAGCATTTCTTCGTGTGTGGCTTCAC
>JAYGCN010000026.1:0-35602 GCA_046583315.1 Candidatus Hydrogenedentota bacterium | reverse complement strand
CATTCTGCAACGCCGCTTGCAACAGATGCGTCGCGGTATGGTGATTCAATATCGATGTGCGTTTCTCTTCGGCCACCTGGGCGTTAATCTTGTCGCCCGGCTTCAAGGTGCCCGCATTACACGTCACATAATGCACGGTCTGCTTCTTGACCGGAGCCTTCGTCGTGTTCACATGCGCCGAACCGTTCACGCCATCGAGAATACCCGTGTCCCCGACCTGACCGCCGGACTCCGCATAAAACGGCGTTCGATCCAGAATAATTTCAGCGTCGTCGCCTTCGCTCAGTGCTTCAAGAACCTTGCCGTCCTTAACAATCGCCAAAATTACGGCATCGGATTCCGTCTCGTCATACCCCAGGAATTCCGTGTCGCCCTGTTCCTCTTTCAACGTGCGATAGATGGGCGCAAGGGCTTCCGCACCGCTACCCGACCAGGCGCTCCGGGCCTTCTCACGCTGCCCGGTCATCGCGGCTTCGAAACCTTCCTTATCCACCGAGTATCCGCGATCTTCAGCGATGTCCGTAGCAAGATCCAGCGGAAATCCGAAAGTATCGTGCAACTTGAAGAGTTCGGCACCCGGAACTACACTATTTCCGTCGGAAGTCATCTTCTCAAACGTCGTTTCCAGCACATCCATACCCCGCGCGAGCGTTCCGGCGAATCGTTCTTCTTCGGTCTGAATAATCTTTTCGATCTGAACCTGTTTTTCGATGAGCTCGGGATATTGATGGCCCATGATATCGACAACCGTTTTCGATACCTCACACAGGAACGATTTTTCCAGTCCAAGTTCGCGACCGAAACGGGATGCACGACGGAGCAAACGACGTTCCACATACCCGCGTCCTTCGTTACTCGGCAATACGCCGTCCGCAATCAAAAAAGACAGCGCACGAACGTGATCGGCAATGACTCGGAACGGCACCGGATTATCCTCGTATTTCACCTTGGTCATCGACTGGGTCGCCTCAATGATGGGATAAATCCCGTCGATATCAAACACGGTTTCTTTTTTCTGAACCAAGGCCGCAAGACGTTCGAGCCCCAGGCCGGTATCAATGCCGCGATTCTTCAACGGTCGGCGCGATCCGTCAAGTTGCTGATCAAATTGCGGGAACACGAGGTTCCAGAATTCCATGAAACGTTCGTTCGGGTCATTATCGGGATCGGCTTTCGGATCGAAGTGTTCCCCTTTGTCAAAATGCAGTTCAGTACACGGCCCACACGCGCCTGTATCTCCTGCAGGTCCCCAGAAGTTGTCTTTCACGCCCATGCGGATCAATCGCGAATCGGGAATGCCCATGTCCTTGGACCAGATGTCCCAGGTCTCGTCATCGTCTTCAAATACGGAGATAAAGATGGACTCGCCGGGAATGCCCATGACCTCGGTGGAAAACTCCCAGGCATACTGAATTGCTTCACGTTTGAAATAATCGCCAAAGGAGAAATTGCCCAGCATCTCAAAAAAGGTCATGTGGCGCGTGGTTTTTCCCACTTCATCCAGGTCGTTCGCTTTACCGCCCGCACGCAAACACTTTTGCGATGTCGCCGCCGTGGAATACGGCAAAGGCACTTCGCCAGTATAAAAATCTTTGAACTGCACCATGCCCGCGCTGGTAAACATCAAGGTGGGGTCATTCGCAGGCACGATCAAGTCGCTGCGTTCCACGGTATGGCCGCGCTCTTTGAAAAAGTTCAGGAAACTTGCGCGTATTTCGTCAGTCGTCACAATAAAGACTCCGGTTCCGGGAAAACATGCTCGGTAAAGGGCGGAATTCTACCAAAAAACGGGGGTATGTTGCCATTTCAGCAACATACCCCCGCACAGATTAGAGATATTTTCGAAGCTAGTCGGTTTTCTTCTTCTTTGGAGCCATGGAGCCAGGCAGGGTTTGGAGCAGCGCGGGGTGGCGGGTGGTGATGCCGTAGTCGAACTGACCGACGATTTTTCCGTTTTCCATTTTATAGCCGAGTTTCTCTTCGGTAAGCACGACGTGTGCCCAGGTGACGAGCATTTCGTCATCTGTCCAGGGACCGTAGGTGACTTCCTGTGAAGGGTCAGGGTTGTAGGGATTCTTGTCCGAGTTGTCCCAAGCGGCTTTCACCTGTAGCTTTGTGCCTTTGGGTACGCTGATGGGTTCGGCGAGTTCATAATTGACCTGCCAGTTGAAGTCGTAACGCGGTACATCGGCGATAAGGTGGCTTGTGCCGTCGGGCAGTACGGCGGTCATGGAATAGGACTTGCCCCGCAAGTGCATGTGGGCTCCGCTGGAATAGATGGTCAGCGGGTGAAGCAAGGTGATTTCCGTATCCATGGTGTGGTTGGGGTCGTAGGGCGCGATGACCATGCTGTTGTCGTCGGTACCCGCGGTACGAATGATTTTGTCCATGCGACCGTTGGCCAGTTTGACGCCAAACATGAGATGGTCGGTGACTTCCTCCTCAAGTCCAATGTAGTGAACCTGAATTTGAACCGAGTGCCCTTTCGGAATCTTGAGCGCAGTGCCTTCGGGATATTTGAAGGGGCGCGCGCCGGGCAGGTAGCTACCGATATAGTCGCCGCCAGCAAGGACAGCGCCGCCAATGCTCACGCGATCCATGAGATTGGGCCCCTGCACGAGATTGGCATGGTGAACAGAAGCGCGTTCCGTGGGACGAATCTCCCATTCGATGATGTACATGTCATCTTCAAGTACCGGCCCGAAGTGTACGCTCTTGTAGCGGATCTCTCGTTCCAGAGCCGGTACGATAAAATCGCTGGTGGCATGAAAGATGAAGTCCGGCTCGCCCATGGCCCAAGTGTCATGGAATTCGGGCGCGGCGGGCAGGTCCTTGGGGTTGCCTAGTTTAGCACCTTGGTCGACCCATGTAGTGATGCGTTCAATTTCTGCATCGCTGAGACTACGATCATTCAGAAACTTAGTCTTCTCCGAGTCAGCGTGCCAAGGCGGCATGATTTTGTCAGCGACGGCCTTGCGGATGGACTTGGCCCAGGGACGAATGGTGTCGTAACTTTCCATGGAGAATGGCCCAATTTCACCGTCGCGATGACACGACAAACAGTTTTCATAAAAAATCGGTGCGATGTCTTTCGTATACGTCACCTGGTCTTCGGCAATGGCCGCGACGGGAAGACCGCAGGCGATTATCAGCGCGGTCGTAGATGCCCAGTGTTTCATATTCAATTCTCCTGCAACTGGTTTTAATGCTGGTTTTAATGGAAGTACGTCGAGCGCCGTCTTGTCGGAATTGGCTCGATTGGTTGGCGTATTATAGGGTATTCTGAAGCAGATTTCGACCCTTTCAATCAATTCAATTGCTCCATGATAGGGGCTTAAAGTCACTTATCGTTGACAGCTCAGAACATCTATGAAATAATACGCAAGGTGAAGGGTAGTGGTTATAAGTGGATTTAACACGTTATGGGACTGACAATCGGACAAGGGCCCTCATTCCTTGCTGGGCCAAGATCAGTACGCCGCGCTCCATCGGTTTCGCTACTCGGTAGCGACTCGGATAGGGGCCTTCGCCTGCTGGGCCAGAAGGACAAATCCGATAAGCCGTCCTTGTTTCGCAAATCCGATGATTCGCGTAGTAGTGTACTTCTTTCTGGCCCCGGTGCAGCATTGAGCACCATTAGCCGAACGGTGGCAGGTGTACGTGAACTCATCCCGACCATTCGGGAGGTTCAAATCGGGTTCCAGCGAAAGGCGGCCGAAGACCGGGAGAGCTCCGGCATTGGTGCACTCGCAGGGCGACGCGATGAAAAATCATCGAATGCCTTCGCTACCTCTTCCGGCAAGGGTGAACTCAGCAACCGACTGGAATTCCGCTTGCCAAACCCTTCTGCAAACGCCCTCAATTTCGTGAACGCGCTGAATGATTCCGCACGCGATGTACAGGCGCGTCTGAGCGGTGAGCACCCCGAACCTAAAGCGGGCGGATCGTTTCAGGTGAACGGGCAGACTTTCCCCTTCAACACCGACTCGGGAACATTCTTGAATTTGACGGTCTAATCCGTCAAGCTAGTGCGTGTCTGGCCTTGGGGGAAGGAGGCCTCCCATCACCTTGGAGTGCTGAGTGGAAATATACGTCGTAGGAACGATCGCCGTGCTGCTCGGTGGATTTCTCCAGGGGTGCCTGGGTTTTGGTTTTGGCCTCATCTCTGTGCCACCCCTGCTGATGGTACTCGCGGCAGCCGAAGTGGTGCCCATGCAGATTGCGTTGAGCGTATTTCTGAGTCTACCGCTTGCCTGGAAGGAACGTAGCCAAATTCAACCTCTGTTGGTCGGGCCGCTCGTGATCGGTGCCATCATAGGGCTGCCAGCGGGCATGTTTGTGTTGCAGCATTTCGATGGCCCCCTGTTAAAGATCACCATCGGCATCCTGCTGGTCGTTATGTCGTTCACGATGTTGACCGGCTGGAGTTACCCCATCAAGCGTCAACTTCCTGCGTTATTTCCGATTGGTTTCTTGAGCGGCATCATGGCCACCAGTTTTTCCATGGCCGGACCTCCAATAGTATTGTTCTTGACCAATCAAAACATGGACAAAAACCAGTTCCGAGCCAATATCCTCATTTATTTCGCGGTGCTGGGCGTAGTGGCAATGACTGGTTACACCTATAACGGTGCCTATTCTCAGTCCTCAATTATGCTCATCAGCATATTCGTCCCTGCGGTTTTACTCGGCGGATTTGCCGGTGCACGAGTGTCCACCAAAGTCCCGCAGGCAACATTCCGTCGCCTGACGCTTCTGGCTGCAGTTATCATGGGGTCCCTCCTGATCTTTCGCAATCTGGGCTTGCTAATCGGCTGAGCAATGTCCGCTTGCCACCCAATGTTCCCCGGTTTGATTTTCTCAATATATCTGCTATAGTGAGAACCTGTCATTCGACGAATACGGTCTCAATACATAATAAGGATCTCATAATGAAACGGACTCTTGTAGGATGTTGCGTCGCTTTCGCCTGCAGCATCGTCGTACCGGCCTTTGCCGCAGAACCCGAAGCCCCGAATTTTCACCATGCCCACCTCAACGTGGTCGATCCGGAAGCATCGATTGAATACTATGGGAAAATATTCGGAGCGCCACGCGTGAAGTTTCGCGGGGTATCCGACGCGGTACTTACGGATCGCTCATTCTTTCTGTTCAACAAAGTAGATAAACCCGCTCCCTGGGAAATGACCAGCGGCATCTACCATCTCGGCTGGGGTGGCGTGAATGGACCGGGTGAATTCGAATGGCGCGATAAGCTCGGCGTAAAATGGCAGACGGGTTTGCAATCCCTGGGCGAAGAACACTACATGTATGCCTTCGGTCCGGACAAGGAAGTGGTTGAAGTGTGGACCGGATTCCGTCACAACCGCTTTGGACATGTCCACCTCTTCTCCGATGACGTTGGTGCTGCTACGGAATGGTACATCAAGAATCTCAATGCCAAAGGACCTGCCCGAATTGCCCCAAAACCGCCCAAGGCTCCGGACGACTTTGATTCTGCTGGCGGATTGGCATTCCGTTATCTCTGGATGAGTCAGGTATCGACTCCGAATGGCGTGACCATTAATATTTTCGCCAAACCGAGCAACGATACGGTCAACTGGTGGGCCGATCCTCCAGTAGGCGAATTGCTTGCCAGCGACGGCCGCGTCATCGATCACCTGGCGTTTTCGTATCGCGACATTGAACCCGTCCTAGCCCGCATGAAAGCCAACGGTGTCGATATTGTAAAACCCATCGCCCACGATAAGGATTATGACTTGAAGTCCTTCTTCGTGCGGGGGCCGGACAAAGTATTGATCGAAATCGTGGAAGCTCGGCCGTTACCAGACGGTGCATGGGAGTCCGACAAGTAATTCTTGTGGTATGGTGTAGTTGATGTTGTTCTCCTCGAAAACAGAAAACGATTGGAAGATTCTCTCCGATATGCTTTCCATATTGGATGAGTTGCTGGGACCCTTGCGTTTCCTGGCCGACTTGGATGCCGTCTGGGATGATCTGCCGCAATCGAAGCGCGACGAAATCGAGAATTCGCGCGTGTACCGAGAGCGGGATCACGAAAGGCTGGTTGAGGCCGGAGTGTTGACACTGCGCAAAATGGCCGAGCAATTAAAGGGTTTCAAGCACCGAAAAATTCGCTTGGAGATATTGGAATTCCTGGATCGATGCCGTGAATACGAACCCGATCGGGTAAAGGTGTTGCAGGCACGCATTCGCGTTGCGCTAGAAGAGTAAAATTACCAGAGTTGCTTGCGGAGCAGGTCTATCTCGTCGCGAAGCCGCTGATTCTCACGCAACGCTTGAACTTTTTGCTCAAGCGCCTTAGGCAGTTCTTCGTGCCGAATCGTATTCCATTCGGACTGGAGTTCGTCAATTCGCCCCTTCATCTTGCGTTGGACCACTTGCGCCCAATCCAGTTCCTGACCCGTTTCCTTGAGTGAGTCACGTGTCGCGTCGACTTTCTCGCGAAGGGTCTGCTCGTGTTTGACGCGCTGCGTAAGATCGGTATGGACATTCTGATTCTCAACGTTCAGTTCTTCAACCTGCTGCCTGAGATCCTGTTCTACTTTTTCCAGATCGATAATCTGCAACTCGAGTTGACTGACATTCTCGTAGGCATGATCCGATTCCTGCCGGGCATCGGCAAGCGCGGCTTCGATCTGCCCTGCACGTGCCCCTTCGTCATCGACGCGCTTGTTTGTGGCAACAAGCTCCGCACGTGACTCCACTATCGTTTGATTTAATCCCACGATCTTGGCTTCATGCTCCACCAAGCGCGTCTGCACTTTCTGCTTCTGTTCGCCCAACTCATTGGACTCATTCTTCGCATTGTTCAGCTCGCTTTGCACGCTTTCCCGGTGTTGGGTTTCATGGGCCAGTTGAGCGCGCTGTTCCGCAAGATCTTGTTGAACGCCCTCAATGGTCTCCTGGAGAGTAATCCGTTCTTCGGACAACTCGGAGGCTTTTGTATGAAGCACGCTACGTTCACCCTCGAGCGATTCGATTGATGAGCGAAGCACCGTAGCTTCACGGGTTAACCCATCGATCTGCGCGTCGCGATCACGGACATCGCCTCCAAGTGCTGTTCTCTCCAAGGTCAGAGCACGCTGCGCTTCGGTCAGTTGCTCGAATTCGGCATCGCTGCGTTCGAGTACGCCAACGGTGGTCGCATGAGCATCGTTAAGGGCTTCGTATTTTTCCTGAAGCGACGCTAGAGCGGACTCGCGTTCGGAGAGATCGCGACTGGTATTTTCATGCGTGGTGACCAATTCGTCGTGTTTTGCCTCAAGTGAATCGGATTGTTTCGTGAGGGCATTGAGCGAGCTTTCAAGCGTATCGCGCGACGAAGTCATTTCCTTGTGGGATACTTCCAGGTTGCGATGCGCCTGTTCTTGTGCATTCAATTGATTTTGCAGGTCGTCAAATTCAGATTTCAACGTCGCGCGCTGTTCAGCCAGGGTCGCAACGCTCGCGTCACGCTCTTGTATGTCAATTTCAAGGGTTTCACGGGCACGCTCCGTCTCGATCAGTTGCTCTTCGAGTTCGGCAATCGAAACGCGCGTTTCTTCAAGTTCTTCTCGGAGATCCGCACGCACGGTAACCAGATAACCGCGTTCGGAATCGAATTTCCCCATATCGATACTTTGTTCCATGACAATAAGACCCAAAGAGTCCAATTTCACCTGCTTCTCTATGAGGGTTTCGCATACTTGTTTCAGGTTCTCTGAAAGGGAAGCACGTTCTTCGGTGACGGTCGCATAATTTTCTTGAAGTATAGTCAGGTTTTCTTCCAAGGTCTTACGCTGAATGTCGCGCTCATGCGCATCGGCCAATTCATTACCGAGCGTGTCACGGTCGCGATGCAGTCCTTCCAACTCTGAAGATAGTGACGCGATCTGTTGCAGCTGCTCGGAAAGTTTTTCTTCGATCGACCCATGCTGTTCGGTAAGTGAGACGTGATCCGTTGACAACGCAGCTTGCTCTCCGCGCAACGTTTCCAGCGATCCCCGCAACTCTGTCGCGTGATTCTCTATGGTTTCGCGTTCACGCTGTAGTTGAGAATAGTCAGATTCCAATACATGTATGCGCGTTTCGGCCGCACGATGCTCTTCGGTACGCGATTCCAGTTGCGCAGCCAAATCGGCCGAGTCTTGTTGCGCTTGGGACAATGATTGGCCAAGCTGGTCACGCGACGTGTCCAGTTCCCGACGCAAGGCCGCAGCACTATCCTCTATTCGATCCCGTTCATGCTGTACCTTCGCATAGTCGGACTCCAATGCGGAAAGCTGCGTTTGCCCAGTCTCAATTTCGGTTGCCTGCTCTTCAATCTGAGCTGTAAGGGTAACCGCCTTGGTGCGAAGGAGTGAAAGAGATTCTTCGCGTGCGTCGAGTTTTGTGGTCGCCGACCTAATTGTCGCTTTGGCGTCATCCAGTTCAGCCTCAAGCCCTTCGACTTGAATGCGGGATTCTTCCTGCTGATGGATCAATAAGTCCACTTTGGACTGTGTATCAACCAGAGCAACCTGGGTCTCGACCTGCGCCGCAGTCAAGGCTTCCAGTTGTGATTCCAATTTCGCAATCGTATCCCTGGAGCTGTTGAGTGTGGCTTGCATATCGGCATGGGCCTCTGCGGCCACGGCCAATTCATTCGTGAGCCGTTCGAGCGTTTCCTCGCTGATCCGGGCCCTCTCCGTTTCCTGAGCCAGCCGCGCCTGCAACTCCTGACGCACAGTCTTGTCGGCAACACTCGCCGATTGCAAATCGCTAACCCGGGTTCCGAGCGTATCCACTTGTTGTTCGGTTTGTTCAAGTTGAGACTTCGTCGTGTCGTGCTGTTCGAGCAGAGTGGCGTGTTCGAGTCCTTGCTGCTCCATCTCCGTTCGCAACGAGGCCACCTGCTCGACGGCCGTCGCCAATTCATCCGTCAACTGCTCGGCCTGCCGTCCACGTGACTCCAGGTCGGCTTGCAATGTCTCGATATCGGCTTGAGCGCGAACCAGATCCGTCGTTGAACGTTCGAGTTCTGCGCGGACTTCTGCGGATGCTTCATTGGAAGAGTTGATATGGTTCGTCTGCTCATCGCGTTCCTGCTGGATTGATTCCAGGTGCGATTGGGCATCGTTCAATGCGTTTTCAAGTGCGTCCCGCGATTCGACCACGGCCGTGCGCGCTTGGCTAAGCTCTGCAATCGAAGCTTCGGCCGCCGCCAGTTCCGTCTCCAGTGTCGTACCGCGAGCCGCAAGGGCCGCATGCTCAGCGAGTGCGTTGGCGTGTTCTTCACGAAGCGATTCCGTTTCGGTGCGAAGCGAATTGACCTCAGTTCGACGTGCGAATTCCGTCGATTCCATTTCGCGTAGTTGACGTTGAAGATGAGACACCTCCTCTAGGCGAACAACCTCACTCTGATCGACAAGTTTGAAGTCGGCATGTGCCTGAGTTAACTCAAGCGTGAGCCTGTCCCGTTCGTTTTTGGCTGCAACGAGATCCTGACCCAGTGCGTCTCGGGATTGAGTAACAGCAGCGAGTTCATCTGAATACTGCGTCAAACGCTGCTCGGCCTGTTCGCGTTGTTCTTGCGTTTCCGCCAAACTCGCTTCAAGGGTATCAACCTGACGGGTCGACTCTTCGATAGCTTGGACGGCACCCTCGTGTTCTTCGCTCTTCTCGACAACACGTTGCTCAGTCGTGGAAAGATTCACGCGCGCCTCGTCCAGTTCCGACTGTATTTGATCGCGAAGCTGTGATAAATCCTGCAACTGAGATTCGAGGCTGGTCTTCACAGCATGTAGCGTGTCGCGTTGCGCCTGATAATCTTCAATAGTCGTCTGGAATTCGGCAACCTGCGTCTGGAGCGCAAGATGTTCTTGTGCGCGCGAGTCAATTTTCTGGTTGAGCGTACGTTTCTCTTGTTCGTGAGCGGAAATAAGCGCCTGTAAATCGGTTGATCGCGACCGTTCAGCCTCTAATGCATCGGCGACATCGGCCAGGCCACTACGAAGTTCCGAAAGTTGCGCCGCCGTTGCTTCTTTTTCTTCGTTCGATGCGGTTTCTGAAAGCTCCGCTTGATCGACTTGATCCTGTAGCCCCAATACAACCCTATAGAGTTCTTCGTGGGTGGCGACGAGTTCAGCATGGGATTGCTCGGCCTCATGATGCCTCTCGGCAAGTTCGTTTTCCGCTGCCGAATCCACTTCGCTCGTCTGCGCAACCTGCGCTCTCAGTTCGAGTTCAACCCGTCCGGTCGCTTTAAGCTGGTCCGATACAGCTCCACATCGATCCGTCAGTTCGTCTATCGATGCCTGAAGAGAAATTCGCTCATCATCCCATGCACTCTCACGATTCTGATATTCCTCGGAAGTTGCCTGGTCCGAATCGCGCGTTTCCTTCAACGCGTCAAGCTGCCCGCGCAGCGACAGAACATCCTTCTCGAGTGCGATCCTGGAATCTTCGGCATCATTCAACTTCTTGATGCGATCAGCATCTGCGGCTGTTCCAGAATCAAGCGCCTGTGCTACCTGTGCCCTGAGTTTCGTCTCAAGTTCTTCTCCGATACGGATTTGATCCTCGACGCGTTCACAGCGACTCGTCAGCTCATCAATCGAAGCTTGTAGGACCAACCGCTCTTCGTCCCATGCGTATTCGCGTGCCTGATAATCCTCAGAAGCCCCTTGTTGATTATCATGGGATTCTTTCAACGCCCGAAGATCGTCGCACAGAGTAGTCACTTCTGATTCTAAAGCAGCTCGAGCCTGTTCGACATCATCGAGCTTCTGGATACGTTCGGCATCAATCGTGAAGGCGTTTTCGAGAGCCTGTGTGACTTCTGCAGCCAATTCAGCCTCATGTGCTTCTGAGGAAAGTAACTTTTCCTCTACCTCACCACAGCGATTGGTCAGCTTATCTATCGATGCCTGCAACACCGATCGATCGTTTTCCCATCGATTTTCACGAGTCTCATATTCCTCAATCGCTACCTTGCCGGAAGCCGATTTCTGCTTCAGCACATCAAGTTGATCGCGAAGGGAAATGATGTCACCTTCCAGCGCCGCACGAGACTCCTGGGCCTGGCTCAGCATTGACGCCTGCTCGGCTTGCCCTGCCGAATCCGACTGTTCGATCTGTATATTCTGGGCCCTTAACTCAGCCTCACGCGCTTCACTTGTACGCAGTTGTTCCTCAACGCCGTGACAGCGATTGGTCAGTTCGTCAATCGTAGCCTGAAACACCAAACGCTCGCCGCCCCAGCCGCTCTCGCGCACTTGTATATCATCAATGGCGGCTTGTTCGGCATCACGATTCTCACTCATGCTCTTGAGTTCAGACTGAAGAGACGCGACTTCCTTCTTCAACTCAGCCGTTTTTCGAAAGGCATCCGTCAGAGTCACATCTCGTTCATCAATCAGGACATTCAGGCGATCCATCTCAATCTTGTGGTCGAGAATATCTTCCACCAGCGTGTCGGTCGACTGTGCCGGTTCAGCTTCAATGACACGAAGTTGAGGCCCGGTGGATTCGAGCAGACCTTGTTGCAAATTGGAGACTTCTTCGCCCAATTGCGACAACAACAGTTCGAGCTCAACATTGCGGCTGAGTGCTCCCTGCAACGTACTCTCTTTGTCTCGTAACGCTTTTTCGACATGCAACGCCCGTTTCCGGGCTTCTTCTTCTCGTTCACGATGCCCCGCAATCTCGGATGCAAATGTGTTTTGAATGGCTCTAAGCTTCTTGGTCAGTTCCTGATTGCTGTCGTTCCTGATGTCGAGAACGGGAAGGACCGATTTATGGGTATGGTGCCCCTTCGTGGAAACAGTGGACAGATCGGGGCGGCCCCGTCGTGAATTTAGAAAAGAAACGGTCTGCTTCAGCCGCGGTGTATTGCCATGCACGCGGGCCATGTCCAATACCACGTAGGCCTCGTCGATGCGATCAAGACGTCCCAGACAGAAGGCGCGCGCCGCTTGAATGTCCACATCCTTGGGTAAGGTAACCGCCAACTTGTCGAGAATGGCCAGCGCCTTCTCGTCCTGCTCTTCTTTGAGCAGACGTGATGCTTCATCAGCAAGCTGATGGCGTTCGTATTGCGTCATATTCGTACCACCCCCAACTGCCGAGTCGGTCGCCACTTTCCCACCGAACCGACTTGAATCAGATGGTTTCTATACTACCAGAAACCGACGCAAGACGAAACAAAATTAAACTGTTTACAAAATGTTTATAACTCTTTACGCAGCAGCGACTACGGGATCGAGAATATACAAGAATACAGCACAAAAATGACTGAATGATCCACCCATAACGAAAAGATGCCAGATGGCATGGTTATACGGCAGCTTGTTCCAAAGGTAGAACACAACGCCGCCGGTATACAGAAGCCCGCCTACCGTAAGCCACACCATTGCCCCTGTAGGTGTAGCCTCAATCAGTGGTTTAATGGCGATCAGCACAGTCCAACCCATCGCAACGTACATGGCTGTCGATAGCAGATGAAAGCGCTTGATAAAGAAGATTTTGAACACGACCCCGCTAACCGCAAGGGTCCATGTAATTGACATGACTATCCAGGCCCACGCACCCTCCAGGTAAACCAATGTAAAGGGTGTATAACTTCCCGCAATCAGCAGATAAATGCTCGAATGGTCCAATACACGAAATAATTGCTTCAATTCGGGGTCTCGAAACGAATGATAGAGCGTCGACATGAGGTAGAGCAGGATGAGCGTACCCCCAAATATGGACACGGCGATGACGTGGGTCGCATCGAAATCGCGAAGCGCATACACCACCATCAACCAGAGCGCGACAATGCTCAACAACACACCGATGCCGTGGGTGATGATATTCGCCATCTCTTCGCTGGCGGTATATGTCGAATTCGTTTTGTCCAATGTCATGCGCATCTCCATTGAATGCGACTAAGTATACCATCGTATCGTGTCAATACTTTAACGAGCGAGAAAAAAATGTCGACTCTATCGCCGCGAATAGCGATAAAATCGACAATAATCAAATGAACCTTGCATGCCGTTTGAGAGTGATTCTACGCCGGGTTCAATTCCGATCCAACAATCGACACGAAGCTCACACATTTTCCGGGACGACCGCCGAGGTTGTGTGTCAAACCAAGTTTTGGACTGTCGATTTGCCGTTCACCGGCTTCGCCTCGTAATTGCAACCACATCTCGTACAGCATGCGCAGGCCTGATGCCCCGATTGGGTGCCCGAAGGATTTGAGCCCACCATCAGGATTTACCGGCAGGCTTCCGTCCAGCGCGAAGGTTCCGTCCATCACGTCCTGCCACCCTTTTCCGCGCTCGGAGAATCCAAGATCTTCGTAAAGCACCAATTCGGTCGGGGTAAAGCAGTCGTGCACTTCCGCCATTGAAATTTCTTCGCGGGGATTTTCAACGCCGGCCTGACGGTATGCTTCCTTGGCCGATTCCTCGACTTCTGGAAAGGTCGTGAAGTCGTAATCCTGACGAAGTGAACCTTCCGCGGGCCCTGCCACGAAAGACAGAGCCTTAATGTAGATTGGTTTGTCGGTGTACTTGTGCGCATCTTCCGCACGCACCAGAATCGCGGCTGCCGATCCATCGCTGACACCGGAACAATCCATAATGCCGAGATGACCCGCCACGCACGGAGAGTTTTTGATCGTTTCCAGGGGCACCTCTTTTCGAAACTGCGCCTTGGGATTGCGCGCGCCGTTATAATGATTCTTCTGTGCGATTTTTGAAATGACTTCTTTACCCGTTTCGTCGTCTAGCCCATACTTCTTGAAATACGCCGGAGCCAACATCGAAAAATGTGCCGGCGCCGTAGTCGTCGGACTCGAACCATCACTCGGAACGCCGCCAGTGGTCAAGCCTGAGAAACCGGAGTCCTTCAACTTTTCGACGCCTATCGCCATCACAACATCGTAAGCGCCCGATGCTACAGCATAGGCTGCATTGCGGAATGACTCGCTGCCTGATGCGCAAAAATTCTCCACACGCGACACGGGCTTGTACTGAATCTTCAACGGATCCGACAAGGTCAATCCCGAGAGATTACCCATCGTACCCAGCCAGAAGGCGTCAATGTCATCGAGTGTCACACCTGCCGACTCCAGCGCTTCCGTCGACGACTCGATTAGCATATCGCCCGTGCTTTTGTCCCAATGTTCGCCAAAATTTGTGCATCCCATGCCTACAATCGCAACTCTATCGCAGATTCCGTGACTACTCATGGTTCGATCTCCTATCGTGAAGGCCGTGCCTTCCAGAAGTAATTATGTACACCGTCTGCCGTAAACAAACGACGGAAGGTCAATGTTAGTTCGTTGCCGATGGCGACGTTGTCCGGCTCGCAATCGGTGATTTCTAATTCTACGCGACCCCCGCAGTCGAAATCGATTATCGCCATAATCATCGGCGGCTGCATGTGGTACGCCAAACGATCCAGCGTAAACGTCGCCACTTTACCCGTCTCCTGCGCATACGGCACTTCTATCATCTGATTCACGGCGCCACAGCTCACACACACTTTTTGCGGCGGCAGGTGTCGCGTGTTACAGGCTGTACACTCCGACCCGACAAACCCGAACTTCCAGTCGTTCGCGCGAAATGACGGCGGACCCGCGGGGCGCGCTGGATCGGGACGTCGCGGCGGCTCGCTCTCCAGAAATCCGCGCCACTTCAGATAACGCGTATACGCCAAATCGTTGCGTTTCGATTCTATCAGTTGTCTCACCGTCGCCGCCGGAGAAAACGAGTCAATCGCTGCAGTGATTTCAAGAATCACAGCGTCCACACCATCTGACACTGACAACACGAGAATTTTCTGACCCTGTTTCGCTCTATCCAGGGCGGCGGCCAACATCAATCCCGCGTGGGCCACACCCGTATGCCCGACATCATCGGCCTGTGTATCTTCCACCTGCTCGGGCGTGAATTCCATTTCCTTCATCAATCCCGCCACGGCACGTTGATTCGGGACGTCAATAATCACGGTCGACAGGTCACTCGCCTGCAATCCGGCCTTCTCCAATATGCCCTTCGCGCCTCGACTCATTAGCGGACCATAAATCTGCGTCAATCCGAAACGATCTTCCCAGGTCTTCGGCGCGACCTCCCCGGGCACGCGCCAGAGGGCCTGATGCTCCAGCGTTTCGGAATACGTCGCGACAACTTCCGCGAGAACATTCTCCGTACCCAACACAAACGCCGCGGCACCATCGCCGCCGTTCGACTCAGCAGCTCCTTCCGGCAATCCCATACGCACATCCGAATGAGCTACCAGCGCGTTGCCGCTGACCGACGCCGATTCGTTCGCCATAATGAGCGAACCCAGACCGACACGCACCGACCCTGCAAAATCCAACGCGCGCGCCGACGCATTCAATCTCAACGCTGCATGCACGGTCGCCGCGTTCAGCTTCTCCTGATACGGCCCCGACGTGGATGCAAAATAGACCGACTGAATCGAGTTACTGTTCAAGTTCGATAATGCACGCTGACTCGCCTCCACGGCCATCGTAATGGAATCTTCATCATAACTCGCAACCGCACGCTCGCCCTTGCCCCCACGCGACTCCATTGCGGCACCAATGGTCGCGCGCTGTAACCGATTAAAAGGAACATAACTTCCGTATGCAATAATTCCGCTCATCTATTGACTCCAAAGCCCAATAATTAGTCTCTCAACGAAGGATTCAGTATCGCAAAATTGCCTGCGGGCTGCAAGCGAACAAGAAACAATGAATTTTGATCGGTATCTCGGTGTATAGTCATACAATCGTAAATATTGGGAGCACCATGGATGAGGCGAACTCGAATATTGGCCGTTATTATCGTGGCCGTTATGGGTCTGGTAATGTGCGCGATCATCTTTCTCAATGGCCGGGCATCTACAGATTATGCACCCGTCTCCTTCGAAGAACAGCGTATTCAGTATGCTTCGAAAGATAACCGCTTTCCCGAAATTGAACAACTCGCCAAAGAAATACAAACGGGCTCTGCATCGGAGTCGGTGCCCAATCCGGAAATCGGTGACGATGCCGTACTCAACCAATCTCAAGCACCCGACGCAGAATTCGTCTCGCTGATACGTAGCGCGTTGGACTCAGAACTGATTATCCCACCAGTGTTCGATTTTGCGAGTGACGCTGAGGGCGCGCTTGCATGGCATAGAGATATGGAAGTAATTGCAAAAAATCTGAAAGATGAAGGCGATCGATTCTTGGATGCCGGGGATGTCCAAGGTGCGATTGATACTTACTTCTGCCTATTGGACCTCGCGGAGGCTGTTTCGCAAGGCGGAGTACTCATGACGAGTAACTTGTTCACGTCGACAAGTTTTCAAGGTCTGTACCCGACCCATCAACTGCTCCCCACATTGGACATCGAACAACTCGCATACGTTCAACAAGAACTCGAACAGCACATCAACGAAATTCCACCCTTCGAAAGCTTTGTCGCGAACGAGCGGGAGATGATACGAGAGTCGGACACGCAAAATTTCATGCAACGATTCGTGACCGAACGGTTTATCTTCGCTCCTGCACGCGAGAGCATGCGCGATGGATACGAGCGTTCCCTTTCAATATTCCTCGGCACCGATCTGCGCGCGCGCGTTCTGCTCTATCAGGCGGAACATGGCTCGGAACCCGAAAACCTTCAGCTCCTGTTTCCCGACGGTGGAACCGTCCCCATCGATCCCGCCACCGGCAATCAATTCCAAATCGTGAATGGAAAGATATTTAGTACCGGAGAACGAACCATGGGACGGTCGGTAAACCCAGACAGCATGACCGACGGTTCACGGGTTTTCTAGCCACATATCGGGCAAATATTGCCAAATCCCCCCTCCGTTTGGCATAATACTGCCTCCGTATGCAGGGCTTTCAGCGTGATTCTGACCAATCCTGCGTCAGCCGAAGCTGTTTCCCAGCGCACAAACACTTATAGAAAGGCAATACCGTGTCACACGTAAATCTCGTTACTGGCGGCGCCGGATTCCTCGGCTCGAACCTCTGCAAACGTTTGCTCGATGACGGCGAAAATGTCATCTGCGTCGACAACTATTTCACCGGTCGCAAGGAAAACATTCAGCCGCTGCTCGATCATCCCAACTTTGAAGCCATTCGCCACGACATCGTGGAACCGCTATTCATAGAATGTGATCGCATCTTCAATCTGGCCTGCCCGGCATCCCCGCCTCACTACCAGCACAACCCCATTAAGACGATGAAGACATCAGTGCTGGGTTGCCTGAACATGCTCGGTCTCGCCAAACGCGTCGGCGCGCGCATCCTTCAGGCCTCCACCTCGGAAGTCTATGGCGATCCCCATGTGCATCCCCAGACGGAAGATTACTGGGGCAACGTGAACCCCATCGGCATTCGCTCCTGTTACGACGAAGGCAAACGCGTCGGCGAAACGCTCTTTTTCGATTACCATCGCCAACACAACGTGGACATCCGTATCATCCGCATCTTCAATACCTACGGCCCGAACATGGATCCGAAAGACGGGCGCGTGGTCAGCAATTTCATCGTACAGGCCCTCAAAGGCGAGGACATCACCATCTACGGCGACGGCTCCCAGACACGCTCCTTTCAATACGTCGATGACCTCGTCAACGGTATCGTCGCCATGATGAACGTGGACGACTTCACCGGTCCGGTCAACCTCGGTAACCCCGGCGAATTTACCATCAAAGAACTCGCCGAGAAAGTCATCGAGAAAATTGGAAGCTCATCGAAAATCGTGTACCGACCTCTTCCCTCCGACGATCCCAAACAGCGCAAACCGGACAATTCTCTCGCCAAAGAAAAACTCGGCTGGGAACCCAAGATCACGCTCGACGAGGGCCTCATCCCGGCGATTGAATACTTCAAAACGACCATTTAGGGTGTACGAATAATCAGCGATCATTTGGAGTACGCTACCGCAGTGTGGTAGCGTACTTTTTTAGCACTTGAGCAACCAAGGGCCCTATCAAAATGAAACGGGTAGTCATAGAAAGCGATCTGCACGACGAGCAACTTCGCCCCAAACCCCTGCTCAGTGAATTCCGTCGTCAATCCATCGAAGATGCGCGTGAATTCTTCGGGGATGCCAACGCGCTCGTCGAGATACCCTGTCCCGCCTGCGCATCGGAGTCGCGTGAAGCTGTATTCACCAAAGAAGGCTTCACCTATCAACAGTGTGCCGATTGCGAAAGTGTCTACGTCTCCCCACGTCCCACCGCCGAGCACTCGCGACATTCTATGAGGAATCCAAGGCCAGCGCCTATCGGGTCCAACATTTTCAGAAAGAAACAGCTGAAGCACGCCGCACTCACCTCACGCGTGCGCTTTCCAACTGGCTGGGGCGCATCGTAGATGAACAGGGAAATCCCGAAGCGCGCACCTTCATTGATGTCGGCACGAATTCACCCGTTCTGTTCGACGAAATTGCTCGTCTTGACCTTTTCGATACGCTGTATACGCTCGACCCGCTCTCCGGTCTGGATGAGGAACTGAAGTCACTCAACGTTGAGGTCATTTCCGAAGACACGGGCAACGCGGGGGCGATCACTGCGTTCCAACAACTTGAACATCAATTTTCTCCACTCGACTATCTCGAACGTGCAAAGAATATGCTCGCGGTCCACGGCATCCTCGGCATTACGACGCGCACCATCAGCGGTTTCGACCTGCAAGTGCTCTGGGACAAAGCCCCCTACGTCTTCGTACCGGAACATCTGAATCTGTTATCCATAAGACGGTCTGACCATACTTGTCGAACGCGCCGGACTGGAGCTCATTGAACTCAGCACTCCTGGGCAACTCGATCTTGAACTCACTGCACAGGCCGCTGAAGCGGATCCTGAAATTAAACTGCCTGGATTCGTGAAAACACTGTTTCAGCAAAACGAATTGGCCCGACACGATTTTCAGGCCTTCCTTCAAAAACATCGCCTCAGTTCACACGTGCGCATCGCAGCAGTAAAACCTTCAGGAGTCACCCAGTGAACAAATTGCAGGAACTATACGATGGATCGACTTCGGCAGCGGACTATGCCGCGGGTTACATCGCGCACATGGCCAAGGTTGTGTCTTCTCTTGACCCTGAAGCTGTCGCGGCTATTGGCGGCATCATAGATGACGTTGCTGCTCAAGACAAAACGCTGTTCCTCATCGCAAACGGAGGCAGCGCGGCAGTCAGCACTCACTGGGTCAACGACCTCAGCGCAAATACCGTTGTGGATGGAAAACCGGGGTATCGGGTAATCTCATTGACGGACAACGCATCGTCGATTACCGCACTCGGCAACGACGCCTCCTTCGACGAGATCTTCACCATTCAACTCAAGGCCAACATGCGCCCCGGCGACGTTGTACTCGCCATGTCCGTCAGCGGGAGCAGCCCCAATCTGGTTTCTGCAATTGACTACGGTAATGCTAACGGCGCGACGACGATCGCATGCGTCGGTTGCGACGGCGGTAAACTGAAAACGCTCGCAAAACACGTGATCCATATCGAATCCACGAGAGATGAATATGGCCCCATCGAAGACATGTTCATCGTCATCATGCACATCATTCAATCCTATATTTCCATGAACCGCGGCCGATATCTGGCCCATTAGGATGCAATTGATTAGAGCGCATCGTTGAATATCGGCATCATCGAACTGGGCAAAATGGGTCTCACGCGATACCAGGAACTCGTGAAGCATCCCGCGACGACAGTCACCCAGAGAGCCGATCCCGATTCGTCACGATTCGATACATTTCCCGGCGTCAAGTGTTCTAAGAATCCGGCAGATGTAATAAACTCCGACGTAAACGCGATTGTCATCGCCACGCCCAATCGCCACACGCCCTCATTCGTCATCGAGGCCCTCGACGCGGCCAAACGCGTGTTCTGCGAGAAACCGCCGGGATGTTCGGTGGAGGATGCTCATGCCATCATGGAAGCGGAAGCGCGCAATCCGAACTGCAAACTCATGTTTGGATTCAACCACCGATTCCACGTCGGCATCCAGGAAGCAAAACGCATCATCGACAGCGCGTCACTCGGCAACATCATGTGGATGCGCGGCATTTATGGTAAAGGAGGAGGCGAACAATTCGACCAGAGTTGGCGTTCCGATCCCGAGGTCAGCGGTCACGGTATCTTGCTCGATCAGGGTATTCACATGTTGGATTTATTCCGATTTTTTTCGGGCGACTTCAACGACGTCAAAAGCATGGTCACGACTTCCTACCGCAAGATTGACATGGAGGACAATGCCTTCGCGTTGCTACGAAACGACGCTGGAGTCGTCGCCATGCTGCACAGCTCCAGCACGCAATGGAAACACAGATTCAGTCTCGAGATTTATTGCACAGACGGCTACCTCTCGGTAAACGGCATCCTCTCCTCCACACGCAGCTATGGAGACGAAACAATCACCGTGGCACGACGAAAATTCGACGACGGATTCGAGCACGGCAAACCCCACGAAGAAACCATCTACTTTGACACCGACCCCAGCTAGGAACTGGAAATCGCGGAGTTCGTGCGGTGTGTTGCGGAGGATGAACCCGTCACATCTGGAACCTCGACTGACGCATTAAGGGCAATGGAACTCGTATTCGAAATCTACGGAAACGACGCCTAGCGCAACGACTTTCCGACCTGGTCCACAAGCAGCGAATTCGACACCGAGTTCCCAAAGGTATCGAAGTGATCGAAGGTCCAGACAACTTCCTTAGTCTCACGGTCGATTTCGACGAGCAGCGGCTGTCCAGGTCCGGCGTGGCAGTTGCCGATAACCAGATTTCCGTTCTTCAACACTTCGAGTGTCGTCACCCACGCGAAGGTAATGTTAGGCAAGTCGTTCTGATGCAATTCCCAGACGATCTCTTTTGCCGGTGTGACTTCTAGAACGCTGTGCCCGTTGCCCGTACCGATCAGCGTGTTGCCGTTTTCCAGGCGCAGCGCGGAAAATACCGAATTCCCGAAGCCCTCGGGACCATGACCACCAGCAGTTTTTTTGCCAAACATCGGAATCTCGTATTCCCATACGACTGAGCCATCTTCGCCGGAATACTCGCGCACCTTACCGTCGCCTTCATGACATGCCAGATAGTTTCCGTTGGCAATCTTTCGCGCGAGTCGTGTATCGCGATGCGCATCTGGATTGTCGAGCTCCATCTTTACTTCTTTCAGAAGCTTTCCATCCCGATTAATTTCGATGATGCGTCCCAAACCGGATTCGGCGATCATGACATCGCCATTTTTCAATGGCTGAATCGCGTGGATTTCCATGCGTTGCCCCTCGTTGCCATTCATGGTGCTGGCATCGTAGGACCAAACGACGTCGCCGGACTTCGCATCGATCTCGACGACGGTGCGAAATCCCTTCACCGTAAGAATGTTTCCATTCTTCAGCTTGTGAATATCATGAATCCCGCCGAAACGCATCTCCCAGGTGATCTTGCCCTTGCCATTTACCTGCGCCAGTTTATTGTTTCCCTGAACGAGAACTTTGTGATCGGCGAAAGCAGAAATCGAGACAAGAATACACGTTACGAGAATGGTAGAAAGTGTTTTCATAGTTGGAGTATCCCTAATGTAGTTTGATAGAAAAATTCAGTTTACCAAACTCAACCCGGGATTGCATGAAAACGTCAGGCCGATATGAGGCTCTCTGCGTCTCCGCGCCTCTGCGTTAAATCGCTCTTAGAGACGTGAGATGTCGCAGACCTGCCCCAAGGCCTGGCGCGTGGCAATGCTGTCTGCCGATTTCGTAAGCAAGATATCGTTTTCGAAGGTCGATATTGCGAAAGTGGAAATCTCCGCATCCGCGATCGATCGCGTCAGCTGTGCCAGAATTCCGATTTCGTTAAACTTCACTGGTTCTGCGAGGCATACCGCGACCCAGCCGCGTTCGGTTTCGGCGTCTTCGGGTACGAACTCTTCACGACACACGATGGATAGTTCTTTTTCGGTCCGCGTAATACTCGTGAAACCCTTGGCATCAATTACCCACTGCGGAATCGCCGCGTTGGCAGGAAGTTGTGTTACGGCGAAGGTGCCAGGCACCCATTCCAAAATCATATTTTGCATGTTCATACTTTTTCTCTTTCGTTTAATAGGATAGAACCCCACTCCGGGTCGACCCAGTGTTTTAAGAAGCGACGCGACCGCGCTGGTCGAGCAATTGGACAACATTATCCATCAGCCGTTCGGCCAATTCAGTTTTGAGCAACATGGGTTGCTCCTGGATAGTGCCATCCCGATACAAAAATCGGGCGTCCACGGTGTCACTGCCAAATCCGGATTCGGGCGTGCCGACCGTATTGGCCACAATCATGTCGAGCTTCTTTTTTTCCAGTTTCTTCTTTGCGTTGGCAATGAGGTCATTCGTCTCGGCGGCAAACCCAATCACAACCTGATTCTCTCGTTTCTTTGCGCCAACCGTACCAATAATGTCAGGATTCTCGATCAAATCAAGACTGATTGCAGAGCCATCGCGTTTCATTTTTTGTGTTGCAGGCTCCGCCACGCGATAATCCGCGACCGCTGCCGCACCGATGATCACGTCAGCGTCTCCCATATACTCAAGCACCGCGTTGCACATCTCCTGCGCGGTCTGTACTTCAATAACCTCTGCTGCGACCGGAGGTGCTACGTCAGCGGGTCCTGTGATTACAGTAACCCGTGCGCCACGGGCCAAGGCTTCATCGGCAATCGCATAGCCCATTTTGCCAGAGGAACGATTCCCGATATATCGCACAGGATCAATGGGTTCGTGATTCGCACCCGATGTAATTAGGATATGGCGCCCAAGAAGATCCTGTACTCCGTTCAGCAAGACGAACACCCGTTCTACGATTTCTTGCGGCTCGCTCATACGGCCGGGGCCCACTGTTTTACACGCAAGCACACCGGATCCAGGACCGATAAAGTGATTGCCACGCTCGCTGAGCAATTGAATGTTTGCCTGCACAGCCACATGGCGATACATGTTCGTATTCATCGAAGGCGCAAATAAAATCGGCGCCTCGGTTACCAGTAGAGCCGTAGATAACCAATCGTCCGAAATCCCGTTTGCCGCTTTCCCCAGGATATTGGCCGTAGCCGGAGCGACCAGAAACAGGTCTGCACTAGTCGACACAGAAATGTGCTCAATGTCGGTGTTTTGCGCCGGGTCGAACATATCGGTGATTACGCGATTACCGGTCAGTGCTTCGAAGGTTGCGGCACCGACGAGGTTCTGGGCGGACTTCGTCAGTACTGGCGTCACATTGACACCTGCCTTCGTCAACGTTGAAGCGATCTCGCAGGCCTTGTAGGCTGCGATGGATCCCGTGACCCCGAGTACGACGTGACTAGCCGATTTCGTACTCATCTTCTTCGCTTTCACCGACGCGATACCAGACTTTACCGTCGAGCACTTCTTCGAGCGCTACAATGGTCGTCTTTTCCTTGGCCTTGGTCGGGACCAGCGGACGGCTCTCGGGTTTGTTCAGCTGATTCGCACGTCGGGCAGCAATATTCACCAGACGGTACAAACTGTCCATCTCTTCATCACCGTTTACAAAATCTTCAAGGGCAATGTGCTTCATCTTAGAATTCTCCTTCTTAGCTATATGTCGTCAATCCTGACGAAGTTCCTTCAATATCTCTATAAACTGCGCAATCGCATCTTCCAATTTATCGTTCACGATCACGTAATCGTATTCACCGCTCGCCGCCATCTCTTCCTTCGCATTCGCCAAGCGGGTCTGCAATTCCGGTTCCGTCAGACCACCACGAGCTCTAAGGCGTTCTTCGAGCACTTTCAGCGATGGCGGCATCACGAATACTGTCTTCGCGTTCGGCTTGGCGCTCAACAGGTTGCGTTTTCCCTGCACATCCAATTCGAGCACAACGTCCTCACCGGAAGCGTCATGCTTCTCAATTTCCGAACGCAGTGTCCCGTAAAAATTTTCGTGTACCTCGGCCCACTCCAAAAACTCGTCTGCCTCGACACTCGCCTTAAACGCGTCCGGTGTCACAAACGTGTACTCCACGCCATCGACCTCGTTGTCGCGTGGACCCCGCGTCGTCACGGAGACCGAATGCACGAGTCGATCATCGGCATTGACCACCGGCTTCAGAATACTGCCTTTACCACCGCCCGACGGTGCCGAAACCACTATGACGTTGTTTGATTTGGCCATCGCCGTTTCGCTACTCAATGTTCTGAATCTGTTCGCGAAATTTTTCCAACTCGGACTTCATCGTCAATACATGCCGAACGACATCCGTATCCCGAACCTTCGAACCCAGCGTATTAATTTCGCGTTGCACTTCCTGTGTCAGAAAATTCAGCTGCCGTCCACAGGCTTCATCCGAATCCATCAACTCTTCCGCATGATCCAGATGAGTCTTGAGTCGCACGACCTCCTCGGTCACATCGCCTTTATCAGACAAAATCGCAACTTCCATCGCAATGCGCTCTTCGGCAATAGAGGTATCTTCCAGCAATTCCTGGATGCGTTCCTGCAATCGGGTGCGGTACAGCTCCCGGAGCTCTGGTAGTCGCTGTTCCACTTCTTCAACTGTAGATCGGATCAGAGCGATACGATGAGACAAATCATCGCGCAGTTTCTGTCCTTCAACATCGCGCATGGTATTCAGGCTCACCAGCGCTTCGCGCAAAAGCCCGCTCAGCATCTCCTGAGCCCGCTCACTATCTTCTTCCACTTCTTCTTGCTGAAACACACCCGGAAACTGCGCCAGAGTGTTTAACGTCATCGGCTCTTCATTTCCAGTCAACTTGCTCAGCTCGCGGGCGGCATCAATATAATGACGCGCCACTTCAGTATCCAACACAACCTTCTGCGCTTCACCACTCAATCGTTTGCGGTTCACATTCATGTTGAGCTTGCCGCGACTCAGAAACTCCTTGATAACCTCCCTCAAGGCCGATTCCGTTACGGACCACTCACTGGGCAACCGCACTGAGGCATCCATATAGCGATGATTGACTGTACTTAACTCAATCGAAACGATAGAATTATCGTAATCACACGATGCCTTGCCAAAACCTGTCATACTGCGAATCAAGCAGGGTATCCTCCTAGGGTTGCGGCCCAACATAATACCGTATTTACGCGGATCTGCGCAAGTTTTTATCCCACATAGACTTGGGGCGGTAAAATATTCACAATACCTTTCGAACCGAAACTCAAGGAACCCCCTATATGCCGGACTATTTCGCTAAATCCCTCGAATTACACCGTAAAACTCAGGGAAAGTTGGCCGTTCAATCCAAATTCCCGCTGAAGTCGCAGGATGACCTTTCTATGGCCTATACGCCCGGTGTTGCGGCAGTATGTGAATCAATTCGGGACGATATCAGTGAAGCGTATCCCCTTACCATGAAAGGAAATAGCGTTGCCGTGCTCTCCGACGGTTCTTTTGTATTGGGATTGGGCAACATCGGTCCTGAGGCTGCGCTACCGGTAATGGAAGGCAAAGCGGTGCTCTTCAAGGAATTCGCCGATATCGATGCAATCCCGTTGGTCGTCAATACACAATCCCCTGAAGCACTCATCGCCTTGGCTCGTGCTATTGCCCCCAACTTCGGCGGAATCAATCTGGAGGACATCGGCGCACCGGCTTGTTTCGAAGTCGAAGACGCGCTCCAGGATTTAGACATCCCCGTTTTTCATGACGACCAACACGGCACGGCCATCGTCGCGCGTGCAGCCATCGAAAACGCCTGCACCGTGTCCGGGAAAAGCCTCGAAGATCTGACCATCGTTATCAATGGTGCCGGAGCGGCGGGTACGGCTATCGCGAAACTGTTCCTGTGCGTCGGCCATAGTTCCGAGCACTGCACACCGATAAAAGACATCTTCATGTGCGACACCAAGGGAATCATTTCCAAAGAACGCCAGGATTTGAATCAACCAAAGCAAGCCTTACTGAAGTACACAAATCGTTCAAATCGCCACGGTGACTTGAAGACGGCACTTAAAGATGCAGCTGTATTCATCGGCGTGTCGCGCGGCAGTCTGCTTGACGCTGCCGACATCAAGACGATGGCCGCCGACCCTATCATCCTCGCCATGGCGAATCCGATCCCTGAAATCATGCCGGAAATTGCCTTGGTGGCAGGTGCATCAGTCGTCGGCACTGGTCGAAGCGACTTCCCCAATCAGGTGAACAACGTGCTCGTGTTTCCCGGAATTTTTCGTGGTGCGCTCGATGTCCGGGCAACGACAATCACCGAAGGCATGAAGATGGCTGCGGTGCGTTCGCTGGCTGACCCCGTAGACGAACCGACACGGGACATGATTCTTCCGAACCCGTTGGACAAAACAGTCGCGCCGAAAATCGCGGCGGCGGTCGCACAGAAAGCCCGGGACGAAGGAGTCGCACGCGCCTAATCGGTCGCGCCGTCTTCCTTGATCGCGGTCATCATGAAACCCATCATCATTTCATCGGAAGACCGCTGCCCGAACTTCACAGTCTCCGTCGAATCAAAACCGCGCTGCTCACCATATTCGGCGGAATTGTCATACCACGCCGTATATTGAACCTTGGTCCCTTTAGGAAGCACCTTCAGTTCGTTGTAGTAATAGACCGTCTGCCACGCAAAATCGTATCGTGGCACATAAAGCAATACTTCCTTGGTACCGTCTTCATAGATCGCCTCGAACAAGGCTTCTTTACCACGCGTGTGCATGTGCGGCATATACCCGATAACCTCAATATCGTGCTTCAGTATTTGCGAGGCAGGCCCAAGTTGGTAGCGCGATTCGCCGGGGGCAATGTTAATGTCAAATCGCATCATCGGCGAGGCGCCACCCATTTCGCGATCCGGTTTTTCGTCAGTCAACAAGAATCCGATCTGCGAACGGTCGTCCACCGCCGTATCCGGGCCCGGTTCTTTATGGTAGTGAATATCAAAGGTTACGCGAGACCCCGTTTCCAACGGTACGCCGAATCCTTCAGGCCAAATGACGGGCTCGGAACCCGATGAGATTCCTCCCAAATAATTACCGGCATTCTCCGGCGCAATGGTTTTTGAAACGGCCGAAGTCGGTGGCGGAGGAAGCTCGCCATCGGTGGGCGCGAGGAGGTGGCAGTTAAAATGGTGAACGATGTTACTTCCCGGCTTGCATTGGAACGAAGTGATCCATTTCCCGTCAGGCAGCTGCGTGTCATCGAGGTCTACATAAAACTGCGTATACAGATCGTAGACGTCGTCACTCACATGGAAGGCTTCCGGCATCGAAACCACCAAATCGGGCTCGCCGATGACCCAGCCGTCGACATCGTTATACACGACCGGCTCCGGTGCATCTTTCGGATTGCCCTTGGGCGCACCTGAATTCACCCAACCCGTGATCAATGCAATCTCTTCGTCCGTCAGCGTACGCTCGTTTCGAAATTCGCCGTGATGTTCCACCGCAGCATCCCAAGGCGGCATTTCTTTGGACACAATCTGTTTCACGATTGATTTGGACCAGGGACGGACTTCTTCGTAAGTCGTGAGTGCCATGGGAGCCACCATACCTCCGAAATTCGCGCCTGCAGGTCGATGACACTCCTGGCAGTTCTCCTGTAGCACCGGAAGAATGTCTTTGAAGAAAGTAGCGCGCTCGGCGGCACCGGCGTACACGATGGTCAATGTGGAAAAGACTACTGCAAAGGTCAAAGTTCGCATACCTAAACTCCGTTTTTAATCGAATTTGTCGAATTCAGCATAACATAAGTTTAATGGTCTTCCAAACTAACGAAACCGATCCCGTAAATTGACTCCCGTCAGCCGATGGGGTAGTGATGGTGGGAATACGACTCACGGTCGTGCGAATCCGAGTCGATGAGCTCGGCGACGGCATTGAGCAGCGCGTCGGCATCGAAGGGTTTATGTAGGATCCGGTTTGCTGTGGCCATTGCGGCTTTTTCGACGACGTTGATATCACCTGTACCGGACATTACGATGACGGGCACATCGCCGAATTCTGCGCGCAGATCCTCGAGGAATTCAATCCCGTCGACACCGGGCATCAAGATATCGGTGATGACCAGATCGGGTAGCGTATTGCGATATCGCTCCATGGCCGCCTCGCCATCGTCAGCCAATACCACTTCGTAGCCATCCAATGCCAATAGATCAAACATGACATCGCGCATGTCCACTTCGTCATCTACTACCAGAATCGTTGCCATGGTTGAAAATTTCTCTCAATGCCCTTCGGACGTATCACTGACATCCGCCCTCGAAATAAGTACACTTAATTTTACCGCAATAGTCGCAAATGCGCAAGTAATCAGCCCGATCTCGGTTGTTGGCACTTCTTTTGCGCTAGGATGCCAATACCTTTAGCGCCGAACGAGCCGATTCGGATATAAACGGGTCTGAATTGGAGACCAGTGATTCGATGCGATTGGCCGCTCCTGATGTGCGTCGTGCCGCCAATGAATTGATAATCCCCGACTTGGCCGCGTCCGGTGCGCTATCCAACGCACTGAGAAATACCCTGTCCACGGCAGCGCCTTCCAAGCGTTCGAGTGCGAAGCGCGCCATGTCCGCCGTTTTTTCATTCCACAGCAACTTGGAGATACCCGGAACATTCTCCTCCGCGCCGATGGTCCACAGTATACGACACGCTTCCTGCTTGGCATCCAAGGTCGCATCGGTTGCCAGAAACGCGGTGAGCTCTGCAGCCAATCGGCGACGCTCCCTGGTAGATTTCGAACGCGCCATGTCTTTCAACACCGATATGGGCTCGCGACTCGCAGAATAGGTGTAATCCCGTATCGCGGTAATCTCTGGACGAATCACCACCGCCTCTCGCGAATCGGTGGTCACGCAGCCTGGAAAGGCAACGGCCGCAAGGGCCACTCCCCCAACCTTTAGTGCCGATGAATCCGTTTCCATATCGTTTCCCCCTTGTTGTGTTTTTGCACTAGACATGCCAATGCCCCCGCATGGCCCGGCGAAGCATACGATTTGCTTGCGGATCGTTCTTGAATGTTTCCGTTTCCGTGTCCCACTCGACCTTGCGACCGAGCTGCATGCAGATGTTTCCAAGATGCGACAACAAAATCGCCTGGTGCGCGGCATGAATCGGTGCTACGCATTCTCTGCGTGAGTACACATTATCGACAAAATTCTGCGCGTGATTCGTGCTTTCAATAAGCTCAACTATATTGTCGTTGAACTTGGTGGAACGCAGATTCTTTGGAGTCGAAGTGAACTTGCCGCGATCTACATGAACCTCACCTTCATCACCAATGAATCTCGTGCCGCCGGGGTTCTTGTTGGAGATAACCAAATTAAAGCCGCCCGGCGCAACAGGAGACGCATTTTTGCCGTAGCGATACCGAATGGTATACGACTTCGCCGCGTCCCAGATTCCATCCCGGGGATAATCGCCTTCCCCTTCCGCATCCAGAGGACCGACACGTTCCGTGCCCATTCCCCAGTTGAAGATGTCGTTATGATGGGCACCCCAATCCGTCAATTGTCCACCTGAATAATCCAGAATCCAACGGAAATCCCAGTGGCTGCGTTTTGCCGTATACGGATGCCAAGGCGCGGGACCAAGCCAGCGTTCGTAATCGAATCCCTGGGGCACCGGAATCACAGGTGTCGGCTCGTTCAACGGTCCACCGGTAGGTAGTCCAATTTCCACCGTGTGGACATTACCAATGCGACCGTTGCGAACCAGTTGGCAGCCTTTGTAGAAATTGGCTCGTGATCGTTGCCAGCTGCCGGTCTGCCATACGATATTGTTTCGATGCACCGCATCCACCATGTCGCGGCCTTCGCCAATCGTCAGGGCCAGCGGCTTCTCCGCATACATATCCAGACCCTTGTCGGCCGCCTGAATTACCGGAATCGAATGCCAATGATCGGGCAGCGCGATCGACAAGGCATCGAGATCGTCACGCTCGAACATTTCTTCGAACTCGTTATAATGCGCGCAATCCGTGTTCTCGTTGCGCTGATTGATCATATTCGATGCAATATCACGATGTTTCTTGTCGACATCACACACGGCCACGAAATGCATGTGTTTATTCTCAAGAAAGCCACCCAGGTTCCCGCGCCCCTGTCCGCCCACGCCCAGACACGCCATCGTGATGCGATTGCTGGGTGCCACCGTCCCGTCTGCACCGAAGACCGATGCCGGAGCAATCATTGGAAACACTGCCGCGCCGGCCGTGACCGCCGTGGTGTGCTTGATGAATTCCCGTCGATTCATCGTCTTGCTATTGTTGATCGGGATCTTCCGTCTTGCCATTTAACTTCCCCCTTGCTAAACAACTACATCCTATTCAAACTCGCTGTGTGTCAATTCGATATGTTGAAACGCTACCGGCGCGTGATCCCCTTGCAACATCAGCGAGACGGTATCCTCGACCCAAGGCATAGAAATTGAAAAACGGATAGCCATCTTTAACACAGTGCCCCCACTTATGTATTTGTACATCTTTCTTCTCCGCCACAGCCAACGTAGAATGTCCTACCATAGCGAAAAGAGCGGGTGGCATCAAGTAAAAAATGTGATTCAATTTTTTACCCCCGTTGCGTTATACTTTGCCCATCATGAACCTCTTCACACTCGATCAGCCGGAAGGCGCCTACGACAACCGTGCCTACACCCGAATCGACCTAAATCGCGCCATCGTGGGCAATCGCTGGCTCGAACGCTCCTGGTCCGGATTCTTCGGTAATACGCACAGCGTCATCCAGAAAGCCGGTGAAACCGAATGGGTAACTGCACAAAATCCTGAATTCTCCGTGAAGATCAATGGATCGTCCGAGGGCATCAATGAATTGGGTGAAATCAATATTAACGACGAATACAGCGAAATGGGTGCGTCCATCTGCGTCGTCAAAGCACGTCCGGGCCTGGAAATCAGCTACACAACGACCGCCTTACACGAAATCCCGGTCCTGTTGCGCTCTTTTGTCATTCGCAATACTGGTTCCGAGTCACTCACGCTCGAGTCAATTCGCGTCGAAAGCCTACAGTGGGAACCTGAACCCTGCCAGTTTTGGGCCGACCAGTTTCGTGTCGAGTTGACCGACGCATGGACCAGCGCCGGGCCCAATCCTGCGATTTCCGTGCAACACAATAATCGCGGCCTTATATTCGGTGCACTGGATGAGGCAACCATAAAACTTGAACGGGCAGAATTTCCCGGATGCCACGTCGCGGCCACGGGCGGCATTGAACTCGCCCCACTCGAGACCTGGCACAGTCCGAAGACCTACCTGCTTGCCTTCGAGGGCGACCCTTACGATGCCTTTACCGTACATCACAACGCGCTCATCACCGAAATCCGCCTGCAAGAAAAACGCGCGGCCAAAATCCAGCAATTGATCGCTGAAGAAGTTCAAAATCAATCAGACGAACCCTAAAGGAATCCCCATGACTTCAGAAATTACCATCGAACGATTGGCCCACGGCGGCGACGGCGTTGGGTATATCGACGGCAAAATATGTTTCGTGCCCTACGGCCTACCACAAGATAAACTCAGCGTCGAAATCACGGAAGACGGCAAACGCTTCAGTCGCGCCGAAATCGTCGCCGTGCTTGAAGCATCCCCCTATCGCATCGACGCGGACTGCCCGGCATTCGGCTCCTGCGGCGGGTGTACGTGGCTGCATTTTGCCTATCCCGCGCAAATGGAATGGAAACAGAAACTCGTCGAAGAATCGTTCCGTCGCCTGGCTAAAGTCGAAGTCAGCGTTGACGGTCTGGGCGATCCAGACCTGCATAAGGGCTACCGCACCCGCGCCACTTTTCGCGGCGACAAGAAGAATCGTGGTTTCTATGCGGCCCAATCACACGACGTCATTGATATCGAAGAGTGCCCGCTATGCGATCCTGCCGTGAATGCGGCACTCACCAAAATTCGCGAAACCGGTGCCGACGGCAATGTAGAAGTCGTCGTCAATCCCGAAGGTGAAGAAGTGTTTGTGTGGACCGAAAAACCATCCCGCCTGATCAAAAAGGCGTTCGACATCGCTGAGTGCCCGGGCGACACCGAAAAACAATCCACCTTCGTGTTCGACGACACCCCCGTGGTCAACGGCACCTTCAATCAATCCTCCCTCAAACTCAATCGAATCCTCGTCGAACACGTGCACTCTTTCCTCGAAGGTGCTGATTCCATCCTGGATCTCTACTGCGGGAGCGGCAACCTCACGATGGCACTCAGCGATCGCGCGAAGGTCATCGGACTCGACCGCGACGGCCCCTCCATCAAAGCGGCCGACATCGCAGAACGAGGCGAATTCCACATCGGCAAGCAAAAAGACTTCCACGATTTCATCCACCGTCAACACTGGGGCGCGATCGTGCTCGATCCGCCACGCGTCGGCGCGAAGAGCATTATGAAATCCCTCTCCGATGCCAAGGCCGCCAAAATCATCTACGTCTCCTGCGACCATGCTACCCAGGCCCGTGACGTGACTGTACTCCTCAAAGCAGCCTGGAAAATCACCTCCCTGACCGCCATCGATCTCTTCCCGAATACGTCGCACGTGGAATCCGTCTGCATTCTGGAACGGAGCTGAATCGGCTTCCTTACAATTCAGCGTCGGTCGATTCCAATGGCAGTAGAAGAATCTCGAAATCGTTCCAGCCTTCACTAAAATAGCCGTCCGAGAGTACTTTGCGAAATCGAATAGTATCTTTCCCTGCGTATGGTCGTGTGACTGCCCGGATACGTCCATTGATCGAGAACGCGACCACGGCATCCGAGATTCGAATCGCGTCCGTCCCCTGCACCGTTCCAGTGATCAAAGCCTCGAATCTCGAGGAATCCAACCTTACCTCTTCAAAACGGCTCTCGGTATCCGACGTGATCGTACAGTCGATCGCACGATCACGAAGTTGTTCTGTCTCGACGCTCACATATTCAATGCCCGCACCATAGTTGAAGAGATCCGAACGGGGGTTATTCAGATCGAAAAAAGTGACTGAATCGGCATGCGCATTTTGACGCGCTTTGGCATAGTCTTGTTCTGGAATTAGCAACGTTTTCTTCGAGCCCGATACTATCTTCTTAATACCAGGGGTCGTCGCATTCTGCTCCAGGAGGGATCGACCATCCATGGACGGACTAGGGCTCATCTTAAGAACATCCAGTACGGTAGGCGCGATATCAATAGTTTGAACGTTGCTCTCGTCGACAATCCCCATCTCTTGATGCGGAACTTTAATGAACAACGGAACGAATCCTACTTCCCCCACGTTTTCACGGGTAACGATTCGTTTGTTCGGGTTGGCCTGAAAAGACTCACCGTGATCTGCGACAACAATTAGAAGTGTGCCATTCCACAGGCCCAGATCACGCAGCTCACTCATGAGCGTTCCCAAAATCATGTCGGAATGTCCCAATTGCAGAATGTGCGCCTCACGTTCGAATCGAGCGGTATCGGCTCTGGAAAGATCTTTGCTCAATGAAAAAGCATATTGGCGACCACTCGGAAGAAACTCAAAGGGGCGATGAGGAAGAATAATGTGAAAGAAATGAAACGTATTGCGCGGATACGTCCCGATCTCTTCGATGTAATTCTCCGAAGCGGCATGTCGATTCTTGATTTCAAGGCCTCGATGCTTCTCAAACTGCCATTGGGCTACCACTTGCTGAGTTTCTTTCCTCGCAGTCGGTAGCCTCTTGAGAAAACCGCCCCAGACACCCTCTTCCAAGGGAAGCCACGCGTCCGCAGCGGGCGCCGGGAGCAATGAGCGTGCATAGAATATGGCTAGATCACCCGCCAACTCTCTTTCGGTGATTCGCGTGTCAGAATACTCACTCGTACTGGAACCGAACAAATTCGTCGCAGACTCCAGCGCGTGAATTTGATGGTTTTCACGAAGTATTTCAAAGAGTGAGACGGGATAATTCTCCGCCAAAGGAAGTTTCCAGTCAGTATCGGGATACTGACCGGTAATCATGGCCGGCACCGATTTCAAGGTCATGTCGTGAACCGTACTTGCGTTTGAATACCACGTTGATTCCTCAGCCAATCGAGCGAAGTTCGGAAAACGCGTTGCATCCACATTGTCCTCTGCATCCAGAAGATGGACGAGGGGAAGCGCATCAAACACCACCATAACTACTGGCGGTAACCGATCGTCAGGCTCAGCCTCCCAATTAAACGTTTCCGATTTCTTGAGATTCAAGATCTGTGCAATATGGTGATCGCTGATGAATTGAATACAGATTCCAATCGTTACGGGTGCGAGCACCGCAAAACAAATATACGTAAATCGATTCGTACGATACTGGTGGGCGATCACGATACCGAGGAGAATCGCGACGCCAAAAAGATACCATACACTGATGCTTTCGAAACGACTCAGTATCGGCAACAATGACACCGCCGCTAAAAACGCCACGATCGCATGATGCAGTATCTGATACGCGATCTCAGAAAGACGTCTTAGCTCTAACTCAACGAAAATAACCAATGTCGGGCAGACGAAGAGTAGTAACGCGATAACTAAATAAAGATACTCCGCGGTTACACCGTTGATGAGCAGATAGGCAGGATTGCCCCGCAGGAATGCAAACAAGGGGTAGGCAAAGGCAACTCCAAAAAGGCCGTAGATATGGATCGTATTTAGCCTACTGGATTGATTCTTTTCCTCCAAGCGAGAATCTTTCATAATTACTTTATCGCCTCAAACTGCGTTTCTTTGATCCGGATAAGATCTTTCATGGTTTGGCTGAGGTCGACTTGTTCTGTGACCCCTCCGAAAGCATCGTGGATCTGCAGGTACAAGGTGTAGAGGTCATTGTAAACCGCTTGGTTTAACGCGTTGGGCGCATATTCCTTTTCATTCACAGAGGTCATTGCGGCTTGTGCCGTTGCAAAGTCTGCGTGTCCACCACCGACTACTGCGGCGGCCAGTGCCGCACCGAGTGCGCAGGTCTGATCGGACGCGGATGTCTGCATGGTGCAGCCGGTCACATCGGCGTAAATTTGCATGAGCATAGGATTTTTCTCAGCGATGCCTCCACAACAAATGATGCGATCCACCGCGACTCCGTACTCTTTGATACGTTCAATGATGGCGCGTGCACCGAATGCGGTGGCTTCGATGAGCGCGCGGTATATTTCTGCGCGAGACGTGTACAGTGTCTGGCCTAGGAGCAATCCCGTCAATTTTGGATCCACGAGCACGGTACGATTGCCGTTATTCCAGTCCAGCGCGAGCAATCCGGATTGGCCGGGTTTCAAGCCCTCCGCTTCCTCGGTCAATCGCGCATGCAACGCATCGTCTCCTTCACATACTCCTTCGACAAACCATTTGAAGATATCACCAACCGCCGATTGCCCCGCTTCGAGACCGTAATGATCTGGGAGAATGGAGCCGTCTACAATTCCACAGATGCCGGGGATATCGGCAAGCGGACTGGATTTCGGCGCGACCATGCAGTCGCACGTGGAAGTGCCGATGATTTTTACGAGCGTTCCTTCGGAGACACCAGCGCCAATCGCGCCGTAGTGGGCGTCGAGTTTTCCGATGGCGATGGGGATACTTTCAGTGAGTCCAAGTTTTTGAGCCCAATCAGCGGACAAGGTTCCAGCAATGGTGTTTGCATCGTGCGCTTT
>JAYGCN010000332.1:0-9151 GCA_046583315.1 Candidatus Hydrogenedentota bacterium | reverse complement strand
GGTTTCGATTGGTGACGGGTGCGCCAGAACGTTTTGCGCGTGTAGTTGCAGGAAATGCTGGGCTGCCTGCGGGTGCGGCGAAGGATGGCATGATCATCGGCACGCAATGGACCACGCCGGACCCGAATGCGGAGCTCAATTTTGATGAAGGTTTCATGGGCTGGCTGAAGTATAGCCAGTCCGTGGTTGACTTCAATAGTGGTTACATTATTCAGAGCGCGACCGTGCGTGAATTGTCGAAAGCGGAAGTAGATGCTTATCGCGCGCCGTTTCCCGATGAGCAGTACATGGCAGGGGCGCGCATACTGCCAGCGTTGGTCATGAGCCAACAGACCACCAACGCGGAAGCCTGGAATTTATTGGATCTGTTTGAGAAACCGTTCTTGACGACCTTTAGCGATGGCGATCCGGTCACCAACGGTGGAGAGAAAATGTTCCAAAAACGTGTGCCAGGCGCAAAAGGTCAGCCGCATGTAATCGTGAAAGGCGGACACTTTTTGCAGGAAGATGCAGGCGCAGAGCTCGTCGAACGCATCAATGCGCTTATCGCGGCTACGCCAATTTCAAAATAGCGTATCGAAAAAGGAGATATAGGAATGAAACCAAAGATTAGTATGTTGTGCTTGTTGACCCTTCTCGTTTCGATTGTTTCGAGTGCTGAGGAAGTTAAAGCGGGCGTCTTGCGCACACCCGATTCCCGATTCGAGAATCTGCCGGGCTACGATTTCGAACCGAACTACATCCAAATCGGCGATTACCGGGTCCACTACCTCGATGAAGGCCCCAAAGACGGCGAAATCGTACTCATGCTGCACGGCGAACCGACCTGGTCGTATCTCTACCGGCACATGATACCCGTACTCACAGAAGCCGGGTATCGCTGTATTGTGCCCGACCTCATCGGATTCGGTCGCTCGGACAAACCCACCAGCATGGACACCCACACCTACAAATTCCATGTGGACGCGATGGCAACGCTTGTCAAGGAACTCGGCCTCAATGACGTTACATTTTTTGGACAAGACTGGGGCGGACTGATCGGTCTACGCGTCGTCGCCGAAAACGAGTCTCGTTTCGAGCGGGTCGTGATCGGGAACACCGGATTACCTACGGGTGTAGAAGGGCTGGGAGACTCCGCGGCGTTCATGGCGTGGAAAAAAATGAACCAAGGCATGATTGATCGTGGAAATATCCCGGTGGGCGCGATGGTCGCCGGGCAGGCGAAAAACCCTTCGGTCGCGGTTGCATACAATGCGCCGTTTCCTGATCCTACCTACAAGGCCGGCGCGTTGATCATGCCGCAACGGGTTCCTGTGAATCCCGATGACCCGGCACGCGAAGCCCAAGAAGCCGCATGGGATGTATTTCACAGTTGGAAGAAGCCGTTCCTCACCGCGTTCAGCGACGGTGACCCGATTACCGGAGGTGGCGACAAAAAATTTCAAGATGAGATTCCCGGTGCGAAAGGCCAGAAGCACACGACCATCAAAGGTGCGGGACATTTTTTACAGGAGACACATGGTCCGGAGCTGGCGCGGGTGATTGCTCAGTTCATCAAGGACAATCCGCTACCGGAGAAATCGGCCAAGTTGCTCGCCAATGATTTTCCGATTGGGCATACTCCGCCAGGGTATTGGAAGGATATGCCCGGCCCCGTTTTGGACGGCTGCGATGAACCCTTGGTTGAAGACGCGGTCGACATGCGCGGCACCTGGAAGGTCATCGAAGTCGACTCCAAAAATCCGCAGGCCCAACGCATGATCGGAAGCATTCAACGCATCGAACAATGCGGCGATCGCGTCGTTATCACCGCAGGCGGCGTCACGCACGACATGCGCTGCGACGGCTCTTACGAAAACGGTGTCAACGACGTCGGGGAACCCTCGCTTCAAGGAAGGAAAATCAACGTCGCCGCGTCCTTCGAAAATGGCGTACATGTGCTGCGACCCAAAGGCATGCCCATCACCGTAGAACGCGAACGCGACGGTAAATACCTGATCTGGCGCTACGGACCCATTGCCAGTTTAAAACTGGAGCGCGTCCACAACTCATAACCAACGCAACCGTCTAATACACGAAATCGATCGCTCTCGAAAATGTGGCTCCGTCGCTAGGGTTATTCCGTAGCCGGCGGAGTTTCTTCATCTTTCGAGCCAATCTCAACGGCCGTGTAACCACCCTGCGATCGGAAATAGAGAAGCAACAGCAAATATCCGACGGCTAGAGTTAAAGGAACTGCGGCGGTAGTTTTCAAGGCCATCTGTCCGCCGTGGACGGACGATTCGACTACCGTCTTTTCATCTTCGGTCAGCGTCTCAGGTTCCGACTGGGCTTTTCCCAGCAGCGGTCCAACTTTAGAGCCATCGAGTCCTTTTACTTCAGCAAATACCAGGAAGCTGTTCGTTCCTTCGGCTGAGTATTCCTCATACAAAGCAGGGGCTTGCTCTTCCAGGTAAGACGATGCATAACGATCCTGCATATATCCGATTCCAGGTCCGCCCAGAATACCGGCCGACAACATGCCCGCAGCGCCAATCGCTCCCAGCGTCAAGGCACCGCCCCGTGGAAAACGTTCTGATACTACGGCCAACATTGTTGGCCAGAAAAAAGTTTTTCCGCACGCGTAAACAGTCGCCGAAATCATAATCATGGCGACACTGGCGAATGACCCTAATGCGTACAGTCCGACAGTGGCCAGACACGCGCTGATGAAAAGAAGTCCCATCGGATTAGTACGATGGACAATGGGTCCTGCGAAAAATCTCAAAACGAACATTAAAGTGGATGTATACAACAGGATTAGGAGACCCTTGCCACTCAGCGCGGTGTTCATGATATTCGCAATCCAACCATCGGTACCGAGCTCTACGAAGCCGATCAATGCATGAAGGAACAAGAGCAAGAGCAATATCGGCGCGGCGAATTCTTTTACCATATCCATAAACGAAACGCCAGCCTCGGCAGCCTCGGATTTCGGGAATTCTTCTTTCGCAATCATGAATAAATACATCAACGTGGGAATAAGGTATAAGGCGAGAATGATTTCCCAACGCACGTTGCCAATCATGACCAGTCCCATCAGAGAACCGACGATCATTCCTGCTGGCCAACCGGCATGGAGAATATTCAAATAATGCGTCTTCTCTTTTGAATAGATTGTTGCAATAAGCGGGTTAATCACCGCTTCGCAGATTCCGTTCGCAACAGCAAAAATGAAGATGCCCCATTTCAAACAAAAGTATGCCGCTGCTTTGGCCGCTTCAGGATCGGCATCCACTTTTGAAGCATACACATACGTAGCGGCCACGGTTAAAAACACAGACACGGTATGCAACACACCCGCTAACACGAGAAAAGGCTTATATCCGAATCGATCGAGAAACAAGCTTGCAAGAAGAATGACACAGCCAAAACCAGTGAACCCCATACCCAGAATTTCACCCAATTCCGTCTGGGTGAACCTAAAGTCAGTTCCCCAATCTACGAGAATTCCTCCGCGAACGGCCGTTCCTATCCCGTTTACCATGATCGTCAGGAAACTGGCTATCAATAGTTTGTGTTTCATCATTCTCTGTTCCTTTATGAGTCTTTTACCCGTCCGAAAACTACTGTACAGGATTCATCTGCATAATGAAAGCCGTTCAAGCGCGGTTTCCTAATTTCGGGCCCGGGGTTTCCGTTCATCCTGATTCGCATCCAACTCTTCGCGAGTCGGTGTCATGGATTGAATACCTTTCTCGGGCACCTCGACCTTGGCTGTCCAACATATAGCGTTCAAAACCAGCTTTCGGAAATCATCGTGCGCCCAATTGTCATGAACATGCCCACCCGTAAACCCAAATCCACGCCCGCCACCCGCGCGCTCATACGCCCAAGCCACATGCTGCGGCTCCTTATTCGCGACCGCCCTGCGCACGTCCGGGTTACCGCTACGAGGGCCATCCGGCCGCACAAGGGTTGTTTCATCCGGCAGGGCTGTAAGAATGGGTGTCACCCCCTTCAACCCATCCACAAATCGCATATGATAATACCACTCATCGTTTATCGTGAACGGTTTTACCCCGTTGGTAATCGGGTGCTCGGGCAATTCCTTAAACGCCGCGTCCCAATGAGGGTTCACAGACCAGTCGACATCACAAAAGCCGCCTTGCCATTCGAGGAATTTCTCAGAGAGGGGTCCTCGTTGCACCTCTGTGGCCCAGTGAATGGTGACAAAGCCGACACCTTTTTTGGCGAGACCGTCGAAGAAGTCCATTTGCCGTTTGACGGGGTGCATACTCCAGCCGTCGGCATAAATCACGACGGTAGCCGCATCTTCGAAAATACTATTGTCGTCTCTGGGCCATCCATCTGTCACAACTTCGGCTTTAACATTGAGTCCACTCTTATTCAAACGGTTCGCGAGTAATATGCTGCCGGCCCTATGCTCGTGGGCGCCCCATCCGTGACTGGGTCTTCCAGCGACGATCACAATCTTGGTCTTCTCGGCAGCGTCAGCCGCGACGGTGAGTGCGACGAGCAGCGTACACGCGAGTGTGCGCAGAACAGTGAATCGATTCATTATGGTTTATCCTTAGTTGGAGGCTTCCTGCATGTAGACCGGTTCAAGACTTCGAAGAAATGCGACGAGGTCGATGACTTCGGCATCGCTAAGATTGTCCAGCAATCCCTCCGGCATCATCGACATGTCAGTGAGCTCCTGCTCTTCAATCAGCGATTTCGGCACCGTGATCAATTCATCCACATTCGCGACGCGAAGTTGAACCTGCCTGTCGTCTTCGCTTATCAGTATTCCCCAATGGACCTGACCGTCCGTGGTGAATACGTTGGTCAATTTGTAGTCATCCAGAATAATCGCGCTCGGCGTAAGAATATTGCCCAGGAGGTAATTCAGGTCCGTCCTGTTCGCGCCCGTCAGATCCGGACCAACCTGCCCCCCTTCACCGTACATCTGATGACACGCAAAACAGGTATTCGTATACACCTCGCGGCCTCGCCGTGGATTCCCTTTCGCAAGCGCCTCTTCCGTCAGCAGTGCATTATACTTCGCGAAAGCCGCTTCGATGTCCTCCGATTGATCATCCACCGGCCCCCAGACTTCAAGGAAACGATTCCCGACCACACGAAACAGGAGGCGCGCGATATACGCCGGCACGTCACGTCGTGGCACATCCCCGATCTCGATCGCATTCATCAGTAACGTGCCGGAATCAGGGCGTGACGACAAGGCGTAGACCACCTCCAATTTATCCGCGGAGGAGAAATTCGCGTATCGTTCAAGAAGTGCCTCGGCAAGTGAAACGTCATCATACGAAGCCACCGCGCGAATGGCATCCGGGCGCAGCGCATCGTCCGCGAACAGAGCAATCAGTTGGGGTTTAAGTTCCTCACGTTTACGCGCCGCGAGTCCCCGGATAGCCTGCTGCCTGTCTTCGAGGCTGCTGTCACCATTCGCCAGCGTAGCAACCAGTGCCTGCGCGGCCACGGCATCTCCGAATTGCAGAGACAACTGGAGCGCGAGCTTCGCAATATCTTCATTGCCATCGCGCAAGGCATCGTAGGCCTTCGCCCAGTTTGCAGGGGCTTCCGCGTCGTTGCGACCATCAAGGCCATCGCGCATACCGAGCAGAAGCATCTCGCGCTTGCCCGCGTTGATCTGAATTTCATCCACCAGCTCGGTCATGCGATCCCCGTCGGTCATTCGACGCGCGATATACTGGGTAATTATTGGAATGTCTGATGCCTTGATCAGTTCTATCCCCTGATCCGCTGACTCCTCCACCAAAGGCTCAAGCCCGTACCACAAAACCTTTGGAATATTGTGATCCCCCGCATCTTCGGCGTGCGCCACGAGTGATCTCGCGATGGGCATGCGTTTCTCCACATCCATGCGTTGCAACGCGGAAGCAAGATACAGCCGGACAACGGGAGAGTCGTCCTGCACGGCCATCTCGGCAAAATTCTCAAGCGAGGCCCGGGTCGGATCCTTGTCCTCGCACAACATCTGAATGGCCCACGCCCGAATGTATTCGTCATGATCATTCAGTGCCTCGATCAATGTAATTTCGGTAAATCCCTGCGTGACGTGCAGTGCCCACATGGCACGAAGGCGATGATCACCATCCTTATAACGGGTTTTGAAATTCTCATAAAGCTGATGGTGAGTACCTGGATCGAGTTCATCTTTTATCGCTCGATTTTGCAGTATAATCCGTGCTCGCCGTGCATGCCAGGCACTCTTGGCGGACTGTAGGTTAACAAGTTGGGCATCAGTCAATTTACGTAAATCGTCATAACGCCCGTCCCAGTTTTTCGCATTCGATTCTTCCGGGGCGATACGAAATACGCGTCCCGTATCTTTGGTGCGCACGACGTCTCCACAGATGTCGGCGTCGTGCCAGTCGAGCATGTAGATCGCGCCGTCGGGACCAATTTCAGTGCTGAATCCCACGAATTGGGCATTATTGGCATGCATAAAATCTTCGCCGTGATGGCCCACGAAACCGGAGCCCTTGCGTTCCAGCCTGTCGGTCAAGACTGCGTGCTCATGGATGTTGCCCATGAAGAGTTGCCCGTAGTATTCATCAGGAAAAGCATCGGAAAGATACACCCGTGCGCCGCCGTGCGCCGAACGATGCCGGTGATCGCCGATGGTACGAATGTCGCTGTACGCGTACTTATTGAAGTGGCTACCCGCTTGCCGATGGTATAAGCCCCCCGGAACGATATGCCACAAGTGCGGAATCACACATGCGCTGATGAGAATCTGTCCTTTGGCATCATAGTCAATACCCCACGGATTGCTGACCCCATGCGCGACCACTTCGAATCGATCTTTGGTCGGGTGATAGCGCCACACGCCGCCGTTGATGTCGGTGGTCTCCCCGGCATATTCGACATCAGGCAACCCTCTGGCCTCCCGGGCTTCTCGGGCCTGTTCCCTCGGTTTCATCTTCACGTCTTTGGGCGACTGATACACCGCACTCTTGCCACCGGGTTTACCCACGCGCGATGGCGTAAACACGCCCTGAAGTCCATACAACCAACCATCGGGCCCCCAATGAAGGCTGTTGATAATTTCGTGCATGTCCTGATTGCCCCAACCCGTCAGACGCACTTCGATATCGTCGACATCTGCACGATCATCTCCGTCCCGATCAGGCACGAACAACAAATCAGGAATCGATCCGAGCCAAAGCCCATCAAGACCCACCGCCATCGCCGAAGGATTGATTACGCGGTCAAGAAATATCTTTTTCGTATCGGCAACACCATCGCGATCCGTGTCTTCGAGAATTGAAATGCGACTCTCCCCGGAAAAGCTACTGCCCGCGCCGCGTCCCGCGTAATCCCGGTTTTCTGCTATCCAAAGTCGCCCACGCGAATCCCAGCAAAACGCCATGGGCTGCGTAATCATCGGTTCAGAAGCGAAGACTTGCGCTTTGAAGCCGTCCTTCAGCGTCATGGCCTCCAGCGCCTTTTCCGGTGTAAGGAATTCGGCTTCACGACCTTCTTTCTTTGCAAGTTGCCATTGCGCCGTGGCCATTCCCGGAGAGGTTTCAGCATAGGAAGACCAGTCATCGGTCAGCTGTACATCGTTAAGGCTTCCGGTATAGACCCGCAACTGATGTTTAATAACAGCGGTTTCACCCGCCTTGATGGTCCAATCACCGAGCCGCGCGCGCACCGGACCGGCACCAATATTTTTTTCAACGCGCCAAGGCTGAGGAAATCCTTCGTTCTTCGTGTGATCGAATAGTGCAATATGGGCGAGATCATCGCCTCCCTCGACTTCTATACTAAGGTCCAGCCAAACGGCGCGCTGACCTTCGGCGCCTTCATCAGACTGCCGTGCGCTGTTGACGGCTTCTCGCCAAGGCACCTGTAGAAACATGCCTCCAGATTCGTTTTCACCTACCGTCACGTCGGCCATGGCCTTGCCGCTCCACTCGACATCGAGGATATATTCCTCATCTACTTCCCGCATCGTCCAAACCAGCGTCTCACGCAGAATCGCTTCGCCGTTTTCGTCAAGCAGATCATATACCGTTTGCCATTTTACGTTCAGATCAGTAACAGACGATTTAGGTTTCAACACCACCGCAGAAATGCGACGCCAGTAGTTGTCCCCGGTATTGGTGAAATAGTCCCGACCATTCACATCTGTGAATCCCCAGAAAAGTCCGGCCTGATTTCCATTGCCTTCCGAGCCGTCTTCCGTCAGAACACCACGCCCATCCGGCGCAACAATAGGGTGGATATACGGCCGTCGGTCCTTACGAAAATTCTGCGTCAGAATGGGTTTATCCTCACGCACCCTGTACACCGAAATAGAATCTGCGGAATCATCACGGCGCAACTCAAGCGAAGCACCGATCGCGTCCGGAAAGATAAGAAATAAACTGATCAGTAGCCCAACAATTCGAAATCGCATGTAGTTTCTCCTTGGATAATTCTACGACGTTGCCAGCGTGAACTCTGGCAGCCGAACAATCTCGCCACCCTTCAATGCAGACTCGTGTGCGCAAATGCCCACGCAGGTCCAGTTCGCACTCGTAACCGCATTCGGCGACGGATCGCGATCCTCAATAAGTGCGCTCACCATTTCATGGACCAAATGCGGATGCGAACCGCCATGACCGCCCCCCTGGATAAACGACAGGTGATCGGTATCATGAATTTCCTGCGGCATCGTAAACTTACGAATCGATTCAGGCAGCAGGTGCGCGTAATCCGGCACCTCCACTTTCTCAGGAATCTCCGGCTCCGGTTTCTTCGCCGTGTGGATCACATGCGGCTCATTCTCGATCAGCGTCCACTCAAAACTTTTCTTCGTACCATACACGTCGAAGCTCTCGCGATACTGCCGCGCCACATCATAAAGGCAACGCCAGATATGCGCCGTCAAATCGCTATCCTTGATATTGATATGGCAGGATTCAACGGCGAAGGTATTCCCCGACTTCTCAGCGATGTCCTCACGCACGGTACCCGATCCAAAACAGCTCACGGATTCGGCCAAACCATCGACCAACCCCAAGCAAGGACTCACGACGTGCGTCGCGTAGTGCATCGGTATCATGCGCTCCCAATAATCAGGCCAGCCGTCCATGTCCTGCGGATGCGAGGCCGCCAGATGCTGAATTTTGCC
>JAYGCN010000282.1:0-5317 GCA_046583315.1 Candidatus Hydrogenedentota bacterium | reverse complement strand
CAGCTTACGTTTCGCAATATTTTGGCGATGGAGTCGGGGCTGGAACAGTCGCGGGAGATGGACGCACAAGATGCGAAACGCGGGCTGAGTCAGTTTGAGGTGGTGATGGAGCGCGGGGTTTCGCACGAGCCGTTTGAAAAGTATATTTACAACAACGCGGGATATCGACTGTTGTTTACGGCAATGGAGCGCGCTTCGGGCAAGTCGATTCCAGAGCTTACACACGAAGAACTGTTCGGACCCTTGTCGATGGACGGCGCGTATTGGGTGGACCTTGTCGCGGACGGAAAACACAAGGGTTATCAAAGCATCCGCATGCGTCCGGTTGACCTTTTGAAGGTCGGGCAAGTGATGTTGGATGGTGGGATGTGGCAGGGCGAACGATACCTTTCGCAATCGTTTATCAACGAATTAGCGAAAGCCCCCGCTCCCAAGGCAAATCCTTCGTATGGCCTTTTCTGGCATTTGAACAGTGGCGATTTCTTTTTGAGTTTTTATGAGTCGGACCGCATCGATGGCCAACTCATGCCGGGTACGCCGGATGATGCGATTACGAACTTTGGGAGTCGCGGTCAGTTGATTACGGCAATACCGAGTCTGGGGTTGACCTGGGTACGCACGGGCCCGGACATTCCGACGAGTCTCTGGCAGAAGGACAGCTATGTGGCTAGACTTTCTGCGGCAATTGTTTCTTCGGTAACCGAAAAATCAGCTTCCGCCGAAAACGTGGAATGGCTTTCCTACGGCGGGAATGAACAAGGGCACAAATATTCCTCGCTGGACCAAATCAACCGCGACAACGTTTCGAAACTTGAGGTGGCCTGGACGCACAATCACGGCGACATGGTACGGGGTGGTCACCGAATGATCGGTTATGAAACGACACCACTCGCGTTTGAGAAAAAATTGTATTTTACGACTCCCTTCGGTCGGGTGATTGCGGTGGACGCGGAGACCGGGAAAGAACTCTGGGCTTTTTCGCCGGAGTACGACGTCGACAAGGCTCTCTTTGGCTGGGCACTCAATCGCGGTGTATCGTTGCGGCAGGACGGCGACTCGGCGCACCTGTTTGTGGCTCCGATTGACGGTCGGATCTATTGCGTTGACGCGCGCACAGGCAAGGCGGTGAAATCGTTCGGCGAGAATGGGGTGGTGGATGCCTTCGGTTCGCTGAAATGGGACCACATGGGTTTGCGCGGCGCGTACAGCTATACGATGCCTCCGACCTTGTATGAGAATCTGGTCATTGTCGGATCGCAAATTGGAGATACTCCCAAAATCACACGTCCTCCGGGCGCGATTCTGGCTTTTGACGCGATCACGGGAGATCTTGTCTGGTCTTTTTACACGATCCCGAAAGAAGGGACGCCGGAAGCAAAATCCTGGCTGGAAGGTTCTCGTGAACTGGCGGGTAGCGCGAATGTCTGGACAAAAATGAGCGTGGATGAGGAACGCGGTCTGTTGTATGCGCCGACGTCTACGCCGAATTCGGATTTTTATGGGGGGCATCGTCCGGGCGACAATTTGTATGCGGAATCGCTGCTGTGTCTCGACATCAACACGGGTAAACTGAAGTGGCATTTTCAGACCGTGCACCACGGCATCTGGGATTACGACATCAATTCACAACCGACCTTGGTTGACCTCACGATTAATGGAATAGAGGTGCCCGTCGTTGCACAACTTTCCAAGACGGGGTTCTGTTATGTGTTTAATCGCGTGACCGGAATGCCCATCTGGCCGATTGAGGAACGCGCGGTTCCGAGGTCGGATACGCCGGGCGAATGGACTTCTGCGACGCAACCTTTCCCGACGAAACCACCGGCCTTGTCGCAACAGGGATATTCTGAGGCGGACTTGGCGAAGCTGACACCGGAGCATCACGCACGAGCGCTGGAGGCCTTCAAGCGGTATCGCCACGGGCCTCTTTTCACGCCACCGAGTCGCGAGGGCACGTTGACGTCACCGGGATACCAGGGCGGCTCTAGTTGGGGCGGTGGGGCCTTCGATCCAAATTCCGGCTACCTCATCACCAACATCAACAACATGGCCGTGGTCCTGGGGATGCGTGAGGGTGGCGATGATACCGAACCGCGGTTTATGCCGAGGAGCAATCGATTCATGGACCCGGAAACGGGCGTACCATTCACGAAACCGCCGTGGGGAAAACTGGTCGCGATTGATCTCTCGAAGGGTGAAATAGCCTGGGACGTGCCCTTGGGATTTGATCCGGATGTGGCGAAGCTGGGCCTCGATCCCAAGGGAACAGGCGCCTTCAATCGAGGCGGACCTATTGTGACGGCGGGTGGTCTGGTATTCATGGGCGGCACGGAAGACGGCTATTTCCGGGCCTTCGATTCCTCCAACGGTGACCTCTTGTTCGAACACAAACTGCCTTTCTTTGCACCGACCGTACCAATCACGTACTCTGTGAAAGGCAAACAATACGTTGTCATCTCTGCCGGTGGTCACAGTCGCATGCACACCGAATTCGACGAGAATACCGACGCGGGAATCGGCGACGCGCTCATCGCATTCACGCTACCTGAACATTGACATCCTTTATCAACACTCCGGAGCACATCTTGTGAAACGAACGACTACACCATTTGTAATCGCTATCCTTGTCGTCGCTGGAATCGCGACCGCTCAGGATTATATGTCTCCTGAGTTGCGCGCGGAAGTCGAACAGTTAAAACAGGATGCGGCGACCACCCCATCGAACAACGCGACCGCTCGGGAACGCGCGCGAGTCGCCTGGAATTGGGTGAATGCTTATGCAATGCAGGGCAAGTTCGTTCCGGTGAATGCGACGATCTATATGAATACGGTGATGAATGCGCCGGAGAACGTGCGGTTGACGCGTCCACGCCTGCGATTCGTGGATGACCTTGTTCGCGAATTCAGTGTGATGGATGATTCCCCCTCCGCTCTGGGCGACCTTGAGATTCTCACATCCGGGCCCTTTCCCATTGAGAGTTGGCAGACCATCAAGGTGCGCTACACGGTGGGCGATATGTCAATAGAGACCGGCGGCCAGATCATGATTAACCGTCATTTCATGTCGGATGCGGGCCAATGGCAGACCGATGACCCCTCAGGTGACAATTACATTTCGATTGAGTCCTCCAATCCGGACGCGCAGTTTACGATTACGTCTGCACCCTGGCGTGGCATGCATGGTGGATTTCGTGGCGCAGTGCCCCTGCTGGCGTATCAATTGGAAGATGCGACGTTGCAAAAGGGCGATACCTTTACGGTGACCTACGGCGGCACCTCGGCGGGCAGTCGCGGGTATCAGGTGCAAACCTACAGCAACGACGCAGTACCGGTTCCGATTCACATCAGATTTGCGACAGACGACATTTTTTTTTCGCTGAAGATTCCGACTTACAAAGTCGTCGGAGCGGAGGTTCAGTCGTTTGTGGGATTTGTACCGTCTATCGTTGAGCCGGGCGAGGCATTCAATTTGACTATCCGCGCGAATGATCGGTATCGCAATCGGGCTCAGGGAAAGGTTCCAGGTATTCGGGTAGCGTTGAACGGCGATGCGATCATTACATTGCCCGCTGGCGAAAATGGGCTGCAGATCATGACTGGTCTAAAAATCGACGCGCCGGGTACCTATCGTTACTCATTCGAAAGCACCGACGGCACGATCACGGGCTTGAGCAATCCGGTCTGGGTACAGGAGAATGCCGAGCAACGTATCTATTGGGGCGAGACACACGGACACTCGGGTTTCGCGGAAGGTCTGGGTTCTCCGGAAGCCTACTTTGAATTCAGTCGCGATGACGCGCGGTTGGATTTTACCACGCTATCCGAGCATGACATCTGGATGGACGACTTTGAGTGGAACCTGTTAAATCGGTTGTGTAAAGAGTACACGGTGGAAGGCGAATTCATTGCGTTGCCGGGATATGAATGGACCTCCCCACGCGGACGCGGCGGTCATCACAACGTATTCTACAATGGCTTCGACTTTGATCGCGTTCCGGTGCAGAATGCCCATTATCTCACGGACCTCTATTATCAACTGCACGAAAAATATGATGCCGAAGATGTGCTGATTATTCCACACGCGCACCAGGCCGGTGACTGGCGCAAGAGCGATGTTTATATGGAGCGCCTTGTGGAAATCATGTCCATGCACGGCACTTTCGAATGGTTCGGCAAAAAGTATCTTGAAAACGGCGCTCAGGTCGGGTTCATCAGCGCTTCGGATGACCACATGGGCCACCCTGGCTACTCCTCTGGTAATAAGAGGCTTCGACAACAAGGTGGATTGGCCGCCGTGTTCAGTTCGACGCTCACCCGCAACGAAATTTTTGGTGCCATGCGAGAACGCGCGACCTACGCGACTTCCGGGGACAAAATTATCCTGAATGCGACGGTGAACGGACACGCGATGGGCACGCGCCAGGAATACACGGAAATACGCTCAGTCAAGGGCCTCGTCAAGGGAACCGCGCCTATTGTCAGTATCGACCTTATCAAGAACGGTGACGTCATTGATACGCACGACTATGTAAAAACGGATATCAAATCGCATTCATTCATCCAGGTCGGCTTCGAATCGGAGTCCGAAGTATTTTCGGGTCGCGACAATCCCCGGGGATATCGCCCCTGGAAAGGCTGGATCGAAGTGAAGAACGCGACTATCCTGGGCGTGACTGCACCCGGTTTCTTCAACACGCGCGCGGAATGGGCGCGGCTGGATGCGGAATCCCCGAATCGGGTAATGATTTCGACGGCGACACGCGGTCGATTGAACAATATGGTACTGGAACTGGAGGGCGTTTCGGAGAAGACTTCGATTCGCGTGGTGCTGGAAGAGGGAACCGAGAATGGTACCGCGCCTGTTGTGATACGTCCCTTTGCAAAGATTCCCGGCGCGGATCTGACATTTTCCTTCTCCGACATGAAGGACAACGAAATTGTTCATGAATTCCGGGTGGGTCGGCACACGGATCGGCTCAGCCTAACCGCGATTAATCCGAGTGTTTCAATGGATCGCGAATTTACCTTCGAAGACAAAACGGAACCTGGTAACGGCGACTATTATTATGTGCGTGCGCGTCAGTTGAACGGCGGTCTCGCCTGGTCCAGCCCATTCTGGGTGGGTGGCGAAGCGCCGAGTTAATGGGTAAGTCATCGCGATGGATATTCTTTTGTGTTAATAGTTGTAATTACGTTGGTTGTCTGCGCGCTGATCGGCGTGTCTGGGATGAATCATGGCTGAGTTGATAAAAACCCATATATATGTGGATGCTGACGCGTGTCCGGTGAAGGATGAAATCTACAAGGTCGCGAAACG
>JAYGCN010000264.1:0-4017 GCA_046583315.1 Candidatus Hydrogenedentota bacterium | reverse complement strand
GAGATGACGGACAAGGAAGGTGTTGCGACCAGTGATGATAATGGTGCGTTTCGGATTCCGAATGTAGAAAATGGAGGCTACATTGTTGTCGCTTCGGCTGACGGGTTTGCGGAGACGCGCATGGATGGTGTGGAGATTGTGGGGCCGGGGGATAATTCGGGATTCCAGATTGTCTTGAACAGGGGTGGATGTGTGTCGGGGATTGCGCGGGTAGATGGACAGACGAAAGCGGGGCTGATGGTGCAACTTGTAGGGTCGACGGGCAATCACCAGGCGATAACGGATGCGAGGGGATACTACGAGATTTGCGCAATCGCCGCTGGCTCCTATATGGCCATGGTGATCGATATGGAGAACTTTTCACCGACGGACATGGCCGGGATGCGCCCGAATTTCGTGGATGTCGGGGACGGTGAGTCGGTCACTCTGAATCTGGTACCTCCGGCGGATGGCGTGTCGGTGTCGGGAGTGGTTGCCGTTCCTGCTGGCGGCATGGGCTTCGCGATGTTGATGGAGCCGGGTGCGATTTCGATGTCAACTATCGACCCTCTGGACATGGAAGCATCGATGGAGATGGCGCGCGCTATGGTTGGGCAGGCGATGATCGGGCCGGACGGTTCGTTTGATTTCGGATTGGTTCCGCCGGGCACGTACCAGCTTCAGGTGTTCTCCATGAACCTGGATCTGGATAACATGGATCTGGAAAACCTGGAAGAAATGAGTACGATGGTTCCGCAGGCCACTATTGAGCGGGAAATCACGGTTGTCGCGGGGGAACCATTATTTATAGATCTCTCATCTCCATAATTTCGTGTTCATCAGTGTATGGGATTACAGCTATCGTCGCACATACAAAGTCGGCCGACCGAAACTGCGCGAGAAACGCGGCCATCCGCCGTCAATGAGAATGTGTCTTCTGTCTGGTGTGAGGATGAGTACGCCGTCGCCTTGTCCGACGTCGATGAAGTAGACTTCGAGCAACGGGTCGCCTCCGAGTGCGCTCTTCTTGACGTAGCCCGTTCTGCCACGGGCTCTGATTTTCGCTTCACTCGCTTTGCGTCCGTTGCCGATGACTTTGACTTGATCGCCCCAAAGCAGTTCAACTTTTTTGAAAACGTTTGGTTTGCTGGTGATGGCGTCCATTTTGGCGATGTCGGTGCTTACATAGTCTGTTTGGGTAGGTATGGTTTTGTTCTCCCGGCGGTGAATTGCGCGAAGATCATTTTTTGAAAAGGGTGATTTTCAATAGTACCCCTAACACGTTGATCTTGCAAGTGGTCTTCTGGGAATTATTTGCGTGAGTGTTCAGGAATTGGACAGTGGATGGTCTCCTGGGTAGAGGATTCCCGACATCGTCATTGGATCTGATGGTGAATCGTGAAGGACGGGTGAGCATCTGTCGCTTAGAGCAGTGGGGTGGCGGCTTTTCCAAATCGTTTGTACATTTTCGTGATGATTTCGTCGGAGCTTTGGTCTTGGGATCCTGGGAAGTTACCGAGGTCACGGTATCGTTGGTAGAATTCGGGGTGGTCGGGGGGCACGGGTTTGTATCCGGTTTTGAGTTCGAAGCTGCTGGTGTAGCGTAGGGGCCATAAATCGATGGGCAGCCAGCTTGAGATACCTTCTATGTGTCGGTTGATGCTGGTGAGGGCACGTTGTTTTCGTGCGATGACCCAGCTGTTTTCGGGCGCCATGTCATTGAGCAGTCGTTGCGCCATGTTTTGGGTGAAGTCCTGGTCGTGGATGAATACGCCGCATTCGCCGTTGATGTAGAAGGAGCGTGGATCGAGGTTGTAGGTGCCGATGAAGGTGGTGTGGTCGTCGAAGGTGTAGGTTTTGGCGTGAATGCTGAGGTAGGGTGCGCGTTTTTGTTCTTCGGCGCGTGCTTTGAGGTCGTCGAAATTGTCGAGGTAGAGATCGAGATCTTCGGGGTGTGGTTTGAATTCGTATATTTGGAAGCCGAGACCGCGGATGACTTTGGTGCGCAGGCGGTAGTTTGCTGAGTAGGTTTCGAGATGGTCTGCGGCGCCGAAGCTGTTGGTGGAGACCTTGACCTGGAGGTCTGGAGCATATCGTTTTGCTTTTTTCATGACGCGTCTTGTGCGGCGATTCAGGATGATGTAGGGACTTTGGATGAGGACGCGGTCTTCTGCCTCTAGGAAGTGGCGTCGCATCGTGTGGGCCATGGCGCCGCCTCCGTGTGGACTGAAAAAGTAGGAGAAGGTTTTTCTGCCGGGTTTGTCTGCGATGAATTCGGCGTTCTGGACGGGAGTAGAGGGGATGACGAATTTGTTTTGGATGTATTGGGGGTCATCGGAGAGGGTATTGAGGGATTGGAAGTAGGGGAGGTCGTAGTTGTCGGTGGATGGGGGTGGTTCGAGTGCGCCGTTTTCCATTACTTCTGCGACGTCGAGTAATTCGGTGCTGGCGTAGGAGCGTTTGAAGTCCCAGTAGGCCTGGAATGAGCGGGTCATGTCGGCGACGGCGGGGCCGATGATGAGAACCTCGCGGTCTTTGAAGTTGTATTTGGTGGCGTAGTCGAAGTAGTTGTTTCCGATGTTGCGTCCACCGGTGATCCCAATGGTGTTATCGACCACCATAACCTTGTTGTGCATGCGTTGGTTGGTGCCGTTGGGGGTGAGGAAGTTGATGAGTTTACGCGGGAAGGATAGTTTAAGACGTTTGGCCGTGGGGCGGTAGAGTTTGATTTGGATGCCGTCGAGGTGTTGGGCATTCCAGGCGAGGCGTTCGGGATTTTTGGTGCTCCACATGTGATCGACGAGCAGGCGAATTTTGACGCCGCGCTGGGATGCTTTGATGAGTTCCTGGGCGAAATAGCGACTGGTTTCTTCGTCGGCCCAGATGAAGGTCTGGATGTCGATGGTGTGTTTTGCGGAGCGGACGAGATGTACGCGCAGTACGAAGGATTCGAAACCGTCGTCGAGCACGAGGGCTTGGTGGCGTGGGGATTGGGGATTTCGTTGGTTCGATTCGGTGATGGTTGTGGCAAGGTCGAGCAGGGCTGAGGGGGTGGAGGCCTGGGTGGCGGTTGTTGAGGTGGTGAGTATTATCGTAAGCAGTATCGGAAAGAGTGGATGGAAGATATTTCGCATGACGTATCCTTATGAAAACGCTCATACTATAGCAAAGTTGTTGCTCAATCTTCGCTCTGTTTTCGTCGTTCGCGGTTTATGTGGAGGGATATATCGGAGGATTGTGAATGGGGGCCGGTAGGACTATAGTCCGATTTGAAAATCGACCACATTGAGTTACGCTGAAGTCTAAGTATTGGCGCGTTCCGTATTGGGTCACACTGTAAGCTTCCCCTAAATCGGTACATTTCATAAGTAGAGGTTTTCTGGCACACTGAAAGGTCAGGAGGTCTTTATGAAGAAGTCACGTTTTACGGAATCGCAGATCGTATCCATCTTGAAAGAAGCGGCTGCAGGATTGAAGGTCAATGAGGTGTGTCGTAAGCACGGGATCAGCGATGCGAGGTACTACAATTGGAAATCGAAGTATGGGGGCATGGAAGCTGAGTTGGCTGTCCAGAGCGCTGAGTTGGCAAAGCAAAATACGGAACTAGCAAAGCACGATGAACAGTTCGCTTCCCTTGAACAGCGGCTTCTTGCGATGGAAGCGTCGATGAATTAGTCCACGTACTATATTGATTCTATTCGGGAGCGTCTTTCGTGATGAGAGGCGCTCCCTTTGTCTGTGAACACCGAAATCGAGGGTCAGAGCAACTCGGCTCGGAACCGGTTCCTTAGTATTCACCAGTTTGTCACCCAATCGTCATGTAATTGAAAGGATTCTGTAATATATTTAGGTTATTATTCTAGTCTTGTTAAGAAATGAAGATGGTTGTAAGCGTTTTTTAAACAGGAGTAAATCCATGTCGTATCGCAACTCGTTAGTCTTAATCCCTGCACTTTCGTTCGTGTTATCCGTATCCGCCACGGCGGACATCACCCTGACCAACGATGCGGACATAAACATGACCGGTTCCCCCGGAAG
>JAYGCN010000297.1:0-3413 GCA_046583315.1 Candidatus Hydrogenedentota bacterium | reverse complement strand
GCCCCTACTTTATGAAACCTATCTTTGAAGAGATTTGGAAAAACGGTGCTTGGCCACGCCCCCAATAGGTAAAAAACGGCGGAGATGGATGGAAATCGAACCCATCCCAGATTCTTCGGAAAAGCATGGAAGCATCGTCCGTAATTCGATTTCTAAAACTCATTGGTTGTACGAAAGATTTGTAATCGTTCTTGAGGTAAGCCTTGAAGGCTTTGTTGGCTTGGACTTCTAGCTCAAGGCGATCAACAAGGAAGAGAACTCGGCAAGCGTTTCCTGTTTTCAGGAACATCTTAATAACGGCGGCGGCGGTGAGAGTCTTGCCTGTACCCGTTGCCACGACACATCTCCTTCATTGATTATGAAGATGTGGGAGTGGCAATTTTTGATGACACTGTGCCGTCAGTGTGCCATTGACGGAGGACTAAGCGTTGCGCCAATCCGCATGAATCGCGATTCGTACTGGTAATAGAGCCTCGGGGCTTCTAACCACCGCGCGAGCTTACACCCGCGCCACTGGTTTTGAAGACCAGGGCCATCACCAGATGACAATCACCTCCGTGGTTGGATTCGAGCATTCTAGCAGATCCGATTGGCAATGCGGATTTGTTTGGAAAACGCTGAAGTGGTTTTGAATAATGTTGCTAGAAGATTGCCTCGTTTGAACTCTCCATGTATCAGTTGCTAGGATTGCCGTGGGTATACGATCTTTGAGCTTGCCGGAGGAAGCGATGCGAAACCATTCACACTTCCGTGCGATTTGCACCGTTGGATTCAGCATTCTGTTGTTGACTTTTTCGGGGTGTGAACGCGCTGTCACCCCGTCTAGTGGGGGCGAACCCCGCAAGATTATTATGATTGTGATCGACTCTCTGCGATATGACCATTTAGACGCCTTTGGCTATAGGAAAGAAACGGCCCCTTTCATCTCGGAGTTGGTGGATAGTTCGGTAGTTTTTGATCTTGCCGTGTCCCCATCGAATTTTACGGGTGTCTCGGTGCCTGCGTATTTTACAGGAAAGCCGTATTCCAACATATTTCCCGTGCATCCCAGGCCTGTTTGGATCCCGGAAACCGAGCAAACATTGGCCGAGACGCTACGCGATGCGGGATACGAAACGCATATGTGGACTGCTAACGGGCATCTTGTCCACAAGGGATTTGATCAGGGGTTTTCGCATGTCTTTTCGCAGTACCTGCAAAACACAGCGACGTCGCTCTTATCCATCGATGGTTTGATTCGGGAAATCGATAGTTCTTATGTAGATACGAATGGTCCTGAGTTTCATTACATCCATACGATGGATGTACACTTTCCGTATCACCCGCCCCATCCCTACGAGCGGCTTTTCAAACCCAAGTCCATGTTGGATTACCCCGGTGGCGCTGCGGGCACCGGAGCGCCACGCGACCATTTTGGTGAATTGATTTGGAGCGACCTACCTTATTATTCGCAGAATAATACACTCAATGATGTCGATATCCTCCACCTCATTGACCTGTATGACGGCACGATTCTCTATACCGACGATCATTTGCCTGAATTACTGGAGTCGCTGAACTACGACCCCGACTTGGACATGCTGATTATAACGGCCGACCATGGCGAGCAGCTTTTCTCGCACGGATGGGCGGCACATTCCGCGTTGCTGCTGATGCAGGAGATCCATGTACCCCTCTTGATTCGTTTCGCTCGTTACCAGCCTCATACAGTTTCGGGCCCTGTCAGCCTGATGGATCTTTATCCCACATTGTGCGACATCCTCGGACTGGAGCAGCCAGCGGGTATTGTCGGTTCGAGTCTCAGCACGGCTCTCGAGGGGACCTCCGAAGGGGGCGTCGCTGCCTATAGTGAATCTTATCATCACTTAGGTCCAGGAGCTTCGTTGGTTACCGAAGATAGGCTTTATTACTTCCGCGCGAATCAATCCGAATTGTATCCTTGGCGCCTTTGGCCAATACTTACCGAACTTTACGATATTTCCGAAGACCCGGCATGCAGATACAACCTACTGGAATACAGCCAGGAACAAGCCGAGCCATACCACATGCAACTGGTGACTGATTTTCCGCAATGGTCATCTTATTCTTGGGAGTTAATGCACGCCTCCGAGGCGGATCCCAAACTGGGAGCCAATGAACTGGAAGGTTGGCGCATGCGGCATGTTGAACGGGGGGAGTTGGCTTTGGATCCTCTTGAACTCGCGCAGACCGGAGCGATGTTGGATGAAGTTCGTCCCGAGCTCGTAGCTAGGGCGACCGTTTCCGATCCTGGTTCACCCTACGCGCTGTCGTTTACCTACAAGGTAGAGTCTGGAATGAGCCGCTTCGAACTTTTCGATGTTGACACAGACGAAGAACTGTGGTCCTACGATGTCACTAAACTTTCGCCTGACAATATTTCCCTGACAGTCCGAGTAGACATACCGGGGAACCGGGTACGCTTCCGGGCCGAAGCATTGGAAAACGGCAGGACCAAACTCATTGGTCTTCAGTTGAGGCGTTTGTACATCCCTGAAATCGAAGCTCTGGCGGCGCAAGGTGCCTACGAGAATCTGGGTGATGTAGAGTCTGATATTCTGACAGAAACCGAAAAGAATGCTCTGGAAGCTATCGGATATCTTCGATAATTTTTTAAGACTCAGACCGTGACGAGAGTGTGAATTGCGGAGGACCGAGCTATCGCAGCAACCGTAGGGGTGCCGAATAGGTTGACTCTACGATACAAAACCAACACTCAGAGAGCTAGCACTCCAAAATAGATGAAGAGTCCGGCGATGATGACTCCTGTCAGGCCCTTGACCCGTATGAAAATCATGACTCCCTCTGTGTATTCGGGCATCATTGATTCGACCATGGACCGGTAGACGCCCGGGAATAACAACAGCAAAAATGTGCTCATTACGACGAACACGATTCCCACGTAGAAGAGTACAGTGGCCAGTCCGCTGTCCTGCGGATAGCCCACCCCTATCATCGTCAATCCCTGGACCAGGATGGGCGCGCCCACCGTCCGCACTCCTCGGTTTGTACTGATAACATTCCTGAACCAAGTCAGCATTTTCGCCGGTGCTACGAGTGAGCTCACGCGACTGACTAGAAAAAGGACACCCACTACGATGCTGACGATTCCGACGGAATTCATGACTGGTCTCCTGAGGTATTGATAGAATTTTGGATATTAGCTTTCATAGTGGGGAACCTGAATGATTCGAAGTACATTTAACTCAGGGATACTAAGTTAATCTTGGATAACTTTACCATACCCAACGAAGTCCGTCAAGCTCTATTTTGGATATTTGCCCGGTCAACCCGATTGATATACATATAGTCATACTTGTAGCTATATATAGATACTTTAGAGCGTGTTTAGGGATCGAGAATTTTAGCAACACTGTACGAATAGAGGAAATATA
>JAYGCN010000112.1:0-16986 GCA_046583315.1 Candidatus Hydrogenedentota bacterium | reverse complement strand
CCTCCGGGTTATGTTGGCTACGAAGAAGGTGGCCAGTTGACAGAAATCGTTCGTCGACGCCCCTACAGCGTAATCTTGCTGGACGAAATTGAGAAGGCGCATCCCGATGTGTTCAACGTGTTGTTGCAACTTCTGGACGATGGACGTTTGACCGATGGCCAGGGACGCACGGTTGATTTCCGGAACACGCTAATCATCATGACGTCTAACATTGGTTCAGAAATTTTCGGCACGGAGCAATCTGAGGAAGCCACGGAGGAGTACGTGAAGGAAGCGCTGAAACGCAACTTCCGTCCGGAATTCTTGAATCGCGTGGACGACACCGTCATTTTTCATGCGCTGGGTGAGGCGGAGATTCGCGAAATTGCGCGAATTCAGATCGGATTGTTAAGCGAACGCTTGAATGCACGGCGCATCACGTTGAAGTTAACGGACGCGGCTCTTGCGCGTATTGCTGAGGAAGGATACGCGCCAGAGTACGGTGCACGGCCACTAAAACGTGCGATTCAGAGGATGATAATGGACCCGCTTGCACGCGAATTGCTTGAAGGCAACGTACACGAAGATTCGGAAGTGATTGTGGATGTCGATTCGGCCTCTCAAGGACTCACGTTTCGGACCGCAATGAGCGAGGCGGCCTAAGTGGTGAATGGAGTTCCTTCGAAGGCGCGGTAGAATGCGTCTTCGAAGGTGTCCATGAGTTCGGGCATGGTGGGTGGGGAATCGAGTAATTTTTCCAGAGTAGTGATCTGTTTGTCGGGGATTCCGCAGGGTACGATCGTGTTCCAGTGGTCAAGATTGGGCTCCAGGTTGATGGAGATGCCGTGGTAGGAGACCCACTGGTGTACGCCGATTCCGATGGCCGCGACTTTTGCGCCGTCAACCCATACGCCAGTGAATTCTTTAAGTCGCTCGCCTTGGATGCCGTAGTGATCGAGAACATTGATGATGATATCCTCCAGGGTGCGTAAATACCATTGCACCGAGCGCTGCCATTGCGGCAGATTGAGTATCGGGTAGGCGACGAGTTGACCTGGGCCGTGGTAAGTAACGTCTCCACCGCGGTCAACGTGAACGAGATCGATTCCCTGTGTGGCGAGGCCTTCTTCTGAGAGCAGTATGTGTTCGGTGTGCCCGCTACGTCCGAGGGTAATGGTTGGGGTGTGTTCGAGCAGGATCAAGGCGTTGCAAGCATCCCCGGATTCAATTCGGTTGCGACGTTGGATTTGTTGTTCGTAGGCGAGCTGATACGGAACAGGCTTTTCGTGGCGAATCGTTTCGATGAGACGCCCGTTGGATGTCATTTTGTGGCCTCGGCGGCTTCGTGAATGAGATCGTAGAGCATCGTGCGGTCGACATTGACAAGGGAGTCAACGATTCGGTCGGCTTCGCGAAGTGCCTCGCCCGGAAAGGTGCCTTCAAGCGCGATACAGGCCATGCCGGCGGCTTTTGCGGCGGTGATTCCTGCTACGGAGTCCTCGATGACCACGCAGCGGTTCGGGGGAATTCCAAGAGATAACGCGCAGGCGATGTAGATCTCCGGATTGGGTTTAGGTTTTGTGATGTCGTTGCCGGTGAGCCATGCGTTCAGGTGGGTCTCGTCGATACCGCAGGCACGGATACTCTCCTCGGAGCGGTTGCGCGTGCTGCTCGTTGCGAGACCGACCGACCACTCTTCGTCCAGCGCGATTCTCTTCAGGAGGCTGATGGATTCGGGGATTGCCAGATCTGATTTCTGGGTGATCGTTTTGATGAACAAAGATTCGTGATGTTCAATAAGTTCGTTGACGTCGGCATCGAGTGAAAAAGTTTCAACGAGACCGCTCATGTGCTTTTGGGTGGTTGCGCCCATGTAGGCCAAGGAGTCTTCGTCGCACAAGTCGATGTTGCACAATTCCTTGAAGGTCTGGTTGAGTGTGCGGACGGCGATAGGTTCTGTGTCGGCGAGTACGCCGTCGACGTCGAAGATGAGTGCGTTGGGCATGAGGGGCTTTCTAGGTGATGGCGAGCGGGGTGATGGGACTGCCCATGCCACGTTTGATGTTCAAAGGGGAGACAACGAACTGGAATTCGTAGACCTGGTCGGCAGAAAGCGCGTCGAGGTCGAGCAGTTCCATGAGGTAGCCGCCCTGATCGCGCAGGAAGGATTGGTGAACGACGAGGCCCTCGTCAATGGGATGATGCTCAACGGCGGAGTTATCCGCAGCCATGATGGCGATTTCGTTTTCGAAGGCCCAATGCGCGACTTCAAGGCTGGGGCCGGGTTGCATACCGTTGAATTTATCCTGGCTTTCCTTCCAAACCTTGAGCCAACCAGTGCGAAAGAGAACCGCGTCCCCCGACTCAAAGGAGATGCCTTGCGTTTCGGCGATGGTGTTGATTTCGTCGGGTGTGATGATGTGTTCGGCGGGCAGTGTGTCAACGCCGTGGTGGGCAGCGACATCGATGAGGATGCCGCGTGTGACGATACCGCCAATATTTTCGATGCCGTTCTTGCGCGTACCGGTGGAATTGATGACTTCACTCGCCGCGTATCCGTTGTACATGGTGCCATCGCGAAAAACATGGCACAGCGCGTCCACGTGGGTCGAACCGTGCGTGTGAATCATCAGGATGTCTTCACTGCCGCCAGGGCCTTCACCGTCAAGGTTGAAATATTCGGCGATGTGCCAGTTCTTGTGACGCGTCGGCCAGATTGGACCTTTGCCGTCAAGAGATATCGCCAGAGGATAAACCTTACCTGTCTGTACCAGTTGCGCCGAGCGTCGCACTTTTTCGGGAGTAATATAATTCAACGTGCCCCGCTGATCATCAGGACCCCATTTACCCCAGTTGGAAACGGTTTCGCTCATCGTTTACCCCTTCAAGTCGATTGCCGCGAGGATGGAATCTTCAGTGGAGTCTACGCTGATGGGGTCGGAGCCGGATTTTATTGCGGAGTCGGGATCTTTGAGTCCGTGGCCGGTGAGTACGCAGACGATTTTGAAGCGGTCGCCGTGGTAGGGGGTGATGCTTTCGAAGTAGCCGTTGTCGGAAAGTTTGATGAGTCCCGCGACGCTGGCGGCCGATGCGGGCTCGCAGAATACGCCTTCAGTGGAGGCGAGCATTTCGTAGGCGGAACGGATTTCGTCGTCGGTGACCATTCCGATAGCGCCGTCTGATTCGTCGCGTGCTGCTTCAGCGAGTTCCCAGCTGGCGGGATTTCCGATGCGGATGGCGGTGGCGAAGGTGCGTGGTTTTTCGACGGGATGTCCGAGCACGATGGGCGCGGAACCGGCGGCCTGGAATCCGAGCATGCGCGGCAGGTTTTCGGATTTTCCGAGTTCGTGGAATTCTTTGTAGCCTTTCCAGTAGGCAGCGATGTTTCCAGCATTCCCGACAGGTAATACGTGGCAATCGGGCGCGATGCCTTCGAAGTCTTCGATGATTTCGAAGGCGCCGGTTTTTTGGCCTTCAAGACGATAGGGGTTTACGGAATTGACGAGCGCGATGGGGTGATTGTCGCAGATGCAGCGCACGAGGGTGAGCGCGTCGTCGAAGTTGCCTTTGATTTGGAGTACTGTGGCACCGTGGATCATGGCCTGGGATAGTTTTCCGAGCGCGATTTTGCCTTCCGGGATCAGAACGGCGCATTTCAGGCCTGCGCGCACGGCGTAGGCCGCTGCGGAGGCGGAGGTATTTCCGGTAGAGGCGCACATGACGACTTTGTGGCCTTCTTCTTTGGCTTTGGTGACGGCCATGGTCATGCCGCGATCTTTGAATGAGCCCGTCGGATTGAGTCCCTCGTATTTGAGATAAATATCGAGTTTGTTGTGAATCTTGAGCCCGAGATTGTAGGCGTGGATGAGCGGGGTGCTGCCTTCACAGAGTGAAACGATTTCGGTATCGTCATTAACGGGAAGGTACTTTCGATACCGTTGGATCAGTCCTAGGCGTTGCATTAGTTCGTCTCCTCGAGAATGCGCAGTACGTGAGTCTTTTCAGTAACTTCGTCCAGCGCGTCGATTTTCACAAGCGCGTCGCGCAAGAATGATTCGGTGGCTTCGTGCGTGATGATAATCAGGTGAACGATGTCGGCGCCGTGCGCATCGCGTTGTTTGCAGGAGGCTACGCTGACACCGTAATCGCCAAGAATGGTGCCGACCGTGCCGAGTACGCCGGGTTCGTCGCGCGTGGTGAGGCGTAAATAAAATTGACCGACGTGATGGCCGATGTCGCGTATGGGCTTGTCGGTGGAGTAACGGAATGGGGGAGGCACTGGGCCTTCTCCACGTCGCGCGATGTCGGCTATATCCGCCACGACGGCGCTGGCGGTGGGCATGCGGCCTGCGCCTTTACCGTAGTAGAGCGTGGCATCAGCGATGTCACCCATGACGTAGACGGCATTGAATTCGTTGCGCACGGAGGCAAGTTGATGGTCGATCGGGATGAGAGTGGGATGGACACGGGCATCGATTTCACCATCGACTTCACGGTAAACCGCGAGCAGTTTGATGAGATAACCCATTTCGAGGGCATCAGCAATGTCGCCGCTGGTTACGCCGGTGATCCCTTCGACGGGTATGTCGTCCAAGTTTACCTTCGAGCCGCTGCAGAGTGACGCGATGATCTGGCATTTGTGCGCGGTGTCGTGGCCTTCGATGTCGAGGTCCGGAGGCGTTTCGGCGAAACCGAGCTCCTGGGCCTGTTTGAGCACGGTGTCGAAATCCATCTGTTCGTAGGTCATCCGGGTGAGGATGTAGTTGCAGGTGCCGTTCATGATCCCGTAGATGGATTGGATGGTGTTTGCGGCAAGGCCCTCACGAATCGCTTTGATAATGGGGATGCCTCCAGCAACGGCCGCTTCGTAGCGAAGTTCGACACCATTGGAAACGGCCGCTTCGGTCAATTCGACGCCGTGCATGGCGAGCAGCATTTTGTTCGCGGTAACGACGTGTTTGCCGGCATTGAGCGCACCGAGCATGAACGTCTTGGCCGGTTCTTCGCCGCCGATGAGTTCACAGATGACATCGACCTCATCAGAATCGTAGAGATCTTGCACGTTATCAGTTACGGTGACACACTCAAGATTGAACTCCTTGAGATTGTCCAGATTGATTTCGCAGATATGGGTGAGTCGAATGTCGACTCCGGTATTGGCGTGCAATGCGTCGGCGATTTCGGTCAACGTTTTGACCACGCCGCCACCGACGATGCCCGCACCGATAACAGCAACTCCCAGGGACATGAATGAACTTCCTTTCGAGATTTCAGATTCGTATTGTGAATCCGTAACTACACTTCAATTATGCATATCGTGTCGCCGACGTGAATGACATCATCGTCGTGTACGCGGCATTCCACGAGAGTTCCTGATTGGGGAACAGGCACACAAAATGCCGCCTTGTCGGTGGTTATTTCGAGTAGATCGTCGCCTTCCTGCAGTTCCGCACCCACTTTTGCCATCCAGGCGGAAACGGTGACGTTTTGTTCGGCTTCATCGCCTAAATCAGGCAACGACACTTCGATTTTCATTGGAATCTGAATCCTTTCGCGAATTCCCCTGTATCGGGATTGATTTACGCTGTCGTCGATAGTCCCAGGCGTGTTTTGGCGAATTCGGAATCGAGGATCGCTTCGGAGCGATACGAACTTCGCACGAAGGGTCCGCATACGGAAAACTGGAAGCCCATAGTATACGCCATTTCCTGGTACGCATTAAACTGGTCGGGGTGAATGTATTCGTGGACATCGGACTGCTGTTTGCTGGGTTGCAAATATTGACCGATGCAGACGGCTTCACATCCGGCTTCGAGTAGATCGCCAAGGGTCGCTTTGATTTCGTCTTGCGTTTCACCAAGTCCGAGCATGAACGCGGATTTGATAATAGAGCGCGGGGATTGTTCGCGGGCGATTCGCAGAATGCTGAGTGCCGACTCATAGGTGAAACGGTGATCACGAATTTTGGGATAGAGTCGTTGCACGGTTTCGATGTTATGGCAGAATACTTCCGGTTCGGCAGCGAGCACGGTTTCGATGGCATCACGGTCGCCACGGAAATCGGATACGAGGATCTCGACAGTGGTGCCGGGATTCTGCGCATGAATTTCCCGGATGGTCTCGGCGATATGGGCGGCACCTCCGTCAGGCATGTCGTCGCGCACGACGGTGGTCACGACCGCATGGCGCAGTTTCATACGAAGCACGGCTTGGGCAACCTGAACGGGTTCGTGGGGGTCATCAAAGGTTGGTTTGCCGGAGTCAACGGAGCAAAAAGTGCAGTTTCGGGTGCAGGTGCTACCGAGCACCATGACTGTGGCGGTGCCTCTGGCCCAGCATTCGCCGATATTGGGACAGTGGGCACTCTGGCAGACAGTATTGAGCTTTAGGTCGTCAACGATGTCTTTGGTGAGGTCGAAGCCTTGTCCTGATGCCCAAGGCCGTCGCAACCATTCTGGGAATTTTCCCGCCATTTTATTCGTTAACCTGCTGATTTTGGGTTGGTTAGGGGGTGTCGTGTTGAATTCCGCTCATTATAGCAGGATGGATTATGTAGATGAAATGCAGCGTGAGGCGGTTAACTCTTGACAAAAGCATCCCTATTTGTTACGTTTCGCCTATGGAGATTTCAACACCGTGTTTTTGACACAAGAACAGCCCAAGATAAACGCCCAACCGGACATTATTGTTGTCGGTGGGGGCAAGGGCGGTGTCGGGAAAAGTTGCCTGTCGGTCAATCTCTCTGTGGAGATTGCACGTCGCGGTTGGCGCACGGTTGTCGTCGATGCCGATTTGGGCTGCTCGAACATCGAAACGCTTTTCGGGATGCGCCCGGGTGCGCCGTTAGACGACTATTTTTTCGATAAAGAGACGAAATCCCTGGGTTCACTGTTGGCTGATACACCGTATTCGAACCTTCGGATTTTGCCTGGAGCGTCGGGATTACTGGAAGCGACCGATCCTGGTGTGGATCAGTTGGCACGGTTCCGCAACGCGATTCATCATATTGATGCCGACGTGGTTATCGTGGATCTGGATGCAGGCACGCGGCGCAGTACACTGGACCTGTTTTTGTTGGGGTCAAAATCGAGCATTGTCGTGCTAACGCCCGAAAAAACTAGTATGGACAATGCTTTTAAGTTCGTGCGGGCGGCGTTGTATCGTAAAATAGAGCGGTTTTACAAAAGTCCGGAAGTTGGGCGTCTCCTGGCTTATAACGAAACCTTGCCCGATTTCCTTTCTGATATCGAGAGTTCTCGTGTGTTCGGACACTCGTTGCGAGAGCGAATCGTGAGCGAAGTTTGCGGTCTGGCGGCATCGATTCACCCGGAAATTGTGGTCAATCGCGCCCGGAACCCCTATGAAGCGATGGTTACGGCCAATATCGTTTCGAAGTACATCCGTACTCATTTATTGATGGAGCCGGACACACTTGGGCACATTCTGTTTGATAAACGAATTCCCGACGCAGTAAACTTAGGAATACCATTTATTAGTAAATATCCTCGGCACAAAGTTTCACGGAACGTGTCGACGATTGGCAACCGGTTGGGGTACCTATAGTCATGTCAAGAGAAGAACGGACACGCATATCAATGCACGATGAGGAAACGACAAACACGGGGGACGCGGACAGTTTCGAAGAACTTGGAAACGCAGACAAGAAGGACACTATTTTCGGCAAGTTGAACGCGCGTTTTCAAGACGCGATTCAGGAAGGCCGTAGCGAGGATGCGTTGCGCGATGTGCGTAGCGAGACGGCGGACGGTCACGCGGTCTCTGCCGATGATCTCGCGATTCGCCGATCAAAATCGGTATCGAACCCACAGCACATGACAGTGCCCGATGGGGTCATCATTGAGGGGGCGTTATCGAGCTCGTCGGAAACGGATATTGCGGGCAAGATTGACGGCAATGTTACCGTGGAAGGTAATTTGGTTTTGTCGAAGAGCGCATTGATCACCGGAAAAATTCGCGCGACGACCTGTGCGATTGAGGGTCTTGCGGAAGGTTCGGTTGAATGCGATAGCGATTTGTTGCTTGGCAAGGGCGGAAAGATTACCTCGAATGTGATAGTGGGTAATCGCGCCGTGATTGCCGGAATGGTCAGAGGTAATATCCAGAGCGGCGGAAGACTTGAATTGACGGACAGTGCAGAGGTGACCGGGAATATCAAGGCGCGTTCTGTTATAATTGCTCCGGGAGCCATCTTTAATGGCAGTTGCGCGATGGGCACGCTGAAAGCAAAATCAAAGAAGTAGGATTGATTGGGCACACGAACGTGCCTGATTGGGCCGTAATTATGAATAGAACTGGACATGAATCTTCGCGGTACAGCAACTTGCTGTACCGCTTTTTTTGTTTCACGTTTGTTCTGTTAACAGCGTTCAATTCGTCTTCGCAGGGTACAAGAGTGCTCAATGGTGATGCCGCGTATGACAAGGTTTTAATCAATGTACCACTGGCACGCGCGGGCTTGGATGCTCGGCGGGACGCAATCAAAGCGGCGATGGATGAGGGGCTTAGGCTGTGGCTGGAAACGCAGATGAACGACCTGAATGAGGCTACAGCGAACCGTTTTGCGGCTGCTCTTGATGCCTATGTGGTGAGCACGGAAGTGGTGGATGAACGGGTCGTGACATTGGGACGCGAACTGGCGGTCGCGGTATATATCGATCGCGAACGATTGCGCTTTGATCTGGCAAGCTATTTGTTTCCCCGGCGAAAGAATCCGCCCGGTGCAGTGGTGATCATAGGGGAAGAGTTTGTCGGGGGAGCAGGGTATAACGTGGGGCAAAACGAAATCAGCACTTCAATGCTCACGAAGAGTTTCCGTGAGCAAGGGTTTCGCGTAACGAGTAATGCAGAAATCACGAATATTTTCAGTGACGATGATCTCATGCACTGTCTTCGCGAGGGCAATGTGGCGGCCGGGAAGTTGGGGCGCGCGCTGCAGGTGGAGGTTGTGATTCTCGGGGAGGCGCGTACCGTGCGGGTCGATGATACCAATCAAGGAACATTGAAGGTGCGTGCGCTCGTGGATGTCATGGCGGTGCGTGCGCGTGACGGACGCTTGTTGGACAGAATCGAGGCGGAGGCCGTTGTTTCGGGGAATGATTTACAGGCGATGTCCCGGCGGGCGACCGAAGATGCCATCTATAAGGTGCAGCAAAAACTCTTGGTTGCTGCTGCGTTGGGCACGTTGAATTCTGATACCTCTAAATTGACCCGGCTGGTCGTGCGTAGCGAAAATATCAAGCGTGCTGCGCCACCCATTACCACATTTCTTGACGATGCAGAATCAATCACCTCCGTCGAGTTGCTTCACAGTGCTCGCAATGAATTGGTATACGATATCGCGTACGAAGGGGGATTGGGCGAACTTGTCCGTCATCTGGAGAATTCCACGGAGCGCGCATTCTGGTTTGTGTCGGTTCAAGTCGTTGCCGATGAGATGATTTTCGATCTGGCTGTGCGCGATTGATCTATTAGTTGGGCGTGCGTTGGGTGTGATACAGTATCGTCCAGGTTTGGCAGAAATGAGGAGTTCAGAATGCCGCGCTTCAGTGTGCTGACGAGTTTGTATCATTCGAGCCCGTATATCGAAAAATTTTACGAACGTGTACGCGCATGCATCGACACCTTGGGCGGGGACTACGAGATTGTATTCGTCGATGACGGCTCCCCGGATGACGGAAATGAAGTAGTATTGAAGCTGATTGAACGGGATCCCTGCGTACGTCTGGTGGAGCTTTCGCGTAATTTTGGGCATCACAAGGCGATTATGATCGGGCTCGAACATGTCCACGGCGAATTCGTTTTTATGCTGGACTCGGATTTGGAAGAGGAACCGGAGCTGCTTGAGACCTTTTACGAAACGATGATGGCGGAGAATGAGCAGGGCGAGATTGATGTCGTCTATGGGGTCATGGAAGCGCGCAAAGGGAGTTTCCTTGAACGGATTTCGGGCGCGGCATTCTATAAAGTTATCAATATGTTCTCTGATCTGCCGATTCCCGAGAACGCAATGGCCGCACGATTGATGCGGCTGCCCTACGTGAAAAGTTTGCTTCAATTTCAGGAGACGCAGTTGTATCTGGGCGGAGTAATGATGTTGGCCGGGTATAATCAGGTGCCACACCCAACGAAGAAGGGTAGTAAAGGCCAGACCACCTACACCTTCATGCGAAAAATTACCCTCGCGCTCGATGCGCTGATTTCGTATACGAACAAGCCATTAACTTTCATTGCCATTTTCGGTGTGGTGATTTGCCTGATGTCTCTCGCACTCAATGTGAGCTTTGCGATTCGATTTGTTTCTGGCGACAACCCGGTTGAAGGATGGATGTGGATTCTCGCGTCGGTCTGGTTGCTGGGTGGCCTTACGATTCTCGCAATCGGCATGGTGGGCTTCTATGTTGGACGTATTTTTATCCAGGTGAAGGCACGCCCGAACGCTATCGTGAAACGCGTACACAATTAGTCGCGTTGCTGATCGAATTGCCGTTCTGTAATCGCGCGACGTACCTTCTGCACGGATTCAAGCCCTTCGTCAATAGCACGAATTCCACCCGATCCATCAGCGATTCCTATAATGCGTGTGGGATGCTTGATGTGATCAACGATGATGTCGCCGTCTCGACCGATGATTCCACCGGCGACAACCGGGATTCCGTTCCATTGATCTCCGCCCATGTGTTCGTTGACCACGTCCCGCATTTGAATAGACTCGAGTGCGGTGTGGGCGAGCGTCGGGCGCAGGTCGATTCGAACGACGGTGAGACCGAGTTCTTCAGCGGCCGAAAGCCCATCCGGATGAATCGAACCGATACCCGCGTCAAACACGATGGCATCATCGGACAGTCTCGAGAGCATGTCCGACGTAACCGCGTGCGCTCCGGGCATGTAACCGACAAGGGCGTCGAGCGTCGAATCGAACTGATCATAATTAATCACAAGAGTTGCTCCGGCCTGCTCAAGTATCTGGAGAGTCAGTGCACGCAGTTCTGAGACGGCCACCAATCCGATTTTCTTGCCGTGCAGCGATCCGCCGAATAAATTCATCAGATGCGTGCATATCGCCCTGGACCACATGAGTGCATCAGAGTAGATCAGCAATTTATCGTTGTACGCTTCGGGTAACCGGTAATCAGCGTCACCAATGTCGAGGAGAAGGTAATCGATACTGTCAGCGACCACCTCCAAAAGTGGTTCCAATGATCCGATAGAGTCAATCATAACGTTGGAAATTGCGCACCCGTAGTTGGACTCGACAAAGGGGGATACATGCGCGGGTTCATAGTCACTGAGCACGATGTTCATGATCGCAGGTAGATTCTTTTTTCGGGCATGCTGCTTTATTTCCTGCGCGCGTTTTGCGGCCAGCGCATTGATATCGAGTATCGTGTCAGGCGAGTGAGGTGCCAGCGAAAAACATAGGCCCTCACGTGCTGGGGCGATTCTGAGTTCTTGCGCCATTGAATCAACAAGTTCTTGCGGTGCATTCACCTGATCGTGCTCGGTCACCTTGAGAATTAATTCACGGGGATCGACTTCATAATGCTGCGCCGTTTGCAGGATTCTTCCGAGAAAGGAGCTGTGAAATTTCGCGCGCCCGTAGGTGACGCCGAGCGGGGAGTATCCGGCATCGTGCAGTAGTGGACGGACGAGCGCGTTTGATATGTCGAGCAGTGCATTCACGTTGATGTCGTTGCAGAGGCCCTGTTTTTGAAGAATCGCGACCAGAATCTCGGTCATGGTATTGCCTTCGGAGCGACCCATGCCTTGCAGGGAAGCATCGACGATGGCGGCACCGGACTCGACTGCCTGAAGAGAATTGGCAACGGCCATGGATAGGTTGTTGTGTCCGTGGAAACAGATGGGGCCGGAACAGGTCGCGTGGGCCGTGTCGAGATAGTTTTTGACGTCTTCGGGCAACATGCCGCCAGCGGAGTCCACAATGCACACGTAGTCCGCACCGTACTCTTCGGCCTGATGACCATAGCGGGCGAAATCATCGGGAGGAACGGCGTAGGATTTCATGAGATTAGAGAATGTTATGAGCCCCAGCGATTTGGCGAGTTCAAAATAAGATTGGCCCTGATCGACTTCATTCACATTCGTGCCAATCCGGATGAAGTGTGCGCCACAATCGGCGGCAAGTCGGATGTCGTCGCGTGTGCCTATTCCGGGGATGAAGAAGGTTCCGAATTTGGCCTTGGTTACGGAGGCTGCTGCGGCTTTCAGGTAGGCTTCGTCCGTGGCTGCCTGGTCGCCCTTGCCAGCGCGTGCGGCGCCGAGGCCGAGTCCATGGGCAACTTCTATCCAGGGAATGCCTGCGAAGTCGAGGGTGGATGCGAGGAGTGCAGTGTCGTCAGCGGTGAACTGGAAATCGATCACGTAGGACCCGTCGCGCAGGGTGGTGTCGAGTATTTGCACGGGGGGCGGGGTCATAGGCCGATCAGGGATTGAATGGTATCGCCGAAAATCTGCGTCTCGGCATCCCCACCGAAGCCGTGTCGACCTAACATCTCTACGCTACGCGCGTAACAGGACGCGACGGGGTCTTCGGGGTGATCGGAGCCGAATATGACCCGATGCGCGCCGATCTGTTTTAGCGTGAACATGTATTGATCTTCGAAGGGGGTGTCTTCAAAGTATTTTAGCGAAATGGAAGTCTCCAGAAACACGTTGTCGTTTGCTACCGCTACAATAAACGCATCCATAAACTTGAATCCGCCGCTGTGGGCAATGATAATTTTCGCTTCGGGCACGCGTTTGGCCAATACGTCGATGTTGATGGGTTGCTGGTCGCGCAGTGGGGCGTGTTTCCACAGGCTTCCACATATCGTGACCGGGACCCCAAGTTCGGCAGCTTTCTCGACAACGGGAACAATTCGTTCGTCGTCTGCCGATAGTTGTTGGTGTCGCGGATGGAGTTTCAGGCCGCGCATGCCGTATTCGGTCACATATTTTTCAAAATCAGCGACCGCGTTCGGGTTTGTGATCGGGTTTACAGAGGCGAACCCAATTAGGTGATCGGGATATTTCTCGCAGGCATCAATGATGTAGGTGGTCGGCGTGCAGTAGTTGTTTTCGCCTTCGATGGCCGTGACGATGGCTCTGTCTACGGGGGATTCTTCGAGGTTACGAATGAGGAATTCCGGGCTGAGATCATATTGGGAACCGAAGGATTTCAGGTCAGGGTGAATATGGGTTAAGGCATCGATAATCATGGGTCGAGTGTAGGTTAAGCGGTGATAACTTTGCAAACTGAGCGCGCACGGTTGACTGCTTCGATAGCGTCAGAGGCGGAGGCGCCACTGGTGAATACGTAGCCGATGGCGTCGCGGGTGACGCAATCGATGATGGGCTTTAGTTCATCTCCAATTCGGGTATGGATGACCACCTCTTCAACGCCCTCTATCGCGAGTGCTTCCTCGCGACCGACAATTTCGGTGACGCGCCCGGGTTCGGCTTCGATCCAGAAGAGTGCGACGCCGCGTTCGTGTCGGCGACTGGATTGGGGAGCTTCGCCGAGCGCAATGCGAATGCTGTCGGCAATGAAGTCGTAACCGTAGGCGATGGGAATAAGGTCGGTGGCGATTCGTCCACCGCCGGGACGCCCCGCGATTTCAACGATGCGTGGACCGTCCGGAGAGACGATGATTTCCAGATGGAAGGTGCCGTTCTCAAACCCGATAGCTTGCAAGGCTTCACGCGCAAAGTTTTCGATCACGTCACACTCGACCTGCGACTTGTTCGGCGGCATGAAGATACCTTTGTCGAAACGGTAGGGGAGGGGTGACATTTCTTTGCCGGTGATGCCCCCGGGAATATACTCGTCCTGACACACGAGTCCATCGACGCAGAACTCTTCACCCTCGATGAATTCCTCCAGAAGCGCGGAACCAGTAAACGAATACTGGATCGCAAGATTGAATGCTTCCTCGAGCTCCTCAAAAGAACTGAGTTGTTGTACCCCTTTGCTGGAATTGGCATCGCAAGGTTTGATGATCAGCGGAAAACCGAGGCCTTCGACGGCCCGTTGCGCATCGGCAAGCGTGTTCGCTTCATGGTAGACGGGATTTGGGACTCCAGCCGCGTCAAGTGCGCGTCGCATGACGGCTTTGTTACGGACGCGTTGTGCGACCTCTGGCGGGACACCTGTCAGCCCAAGGGATTGTGCCGCAACCGATACGGCCTCGACCGCGAGCTCTGCCGCGGGATAGATACCATCGACATTGTACTTACGCGCCGCGGCCACGAGCGTCTCGGCATCGAGGATATTCACCGTCACGGATTGATCCGCGTACCCAAATCCAGGTGCATGAGGATTTCCGTCGGCGGCGATGGTCTGAATGCCCATTTCGCGGGCTTTGGTGAAGATGCCTATTTGATTCGCGCCTGCGCCGGCGATGAGAAGTGTCTGGGTCATGGAGAGTATTCTACGGCATCATGCAGACATAAAAAAAGCGAATCCGACGGTGAGACCGTGGATTCGCTTGAATGATCGAAATGGAAGACTGCTTATGCAGATTGTTTCTTCGGAACGCGAGCGGCTTTTGTGAATTTGCCAGCTTTGATGTAACGCACGCATACTTTGACGCGACGGACGGTGCCGTTTTCGTCAACGATGCGAATCTTTTGCAGATTGGGTTTCCAGGTACGTTTGGAGATACCGGTTACGTTCTGTCCAATACCGCCTTCTTTTTTCGCTTTACCGCGGCGAACAATTTTTTTACCGCCTTGGGGGCGCTTGCCACTGTAGTCACAACGTCTTGCCATGGTACGAACTCCTGGTAGTTTTAATGGGAACGGCTTGGTTCAAATTGATTGCCGTGGTATACTCGTAAGACACAAAGGCTGATAATGTATCATATAAATCCACTTCGGTTCAACCCTAGCTCCCCTAAGAACTTATGCTCCCAACGACTCGCCATCCCTGCTTGGGTGCAAAAGGGCCTTATTTGTCTGACGATCGCGTGTGTTGCGGCCGGATGTGCGCATCTCGGCGGTGGCGTGGATATCGTGGTGGATGGCGTGCAAATACCCGAAATAAGTGTTATTCTCGCCGATCTGGAGGCGAACGATAAGGCGATTCACAGTTTTCAGGGGGCAGGCCGATTTTTTTTGGAGTCGCCGAATTTCTCTGCGAAACGGAAGTTTCGGGGCAGTCTGCGTTTTCAGCGACCGAACCAGCTCCACGTTGAAGGTCGCGATCGTCTCGCCAACATTACGGTTTTCCGTTTGATTTGTGTGAACGACGAGTTTTTGATGGAGTTTCCGCGTCGGAAAGAGGAAAGTTTCTATCAGCTTGAAGGGGAAGAATTCGAGGACATTCCATTTTCGGTCTCGCCTTCGGATATCGTGCGGGAAATGTTTTTGCCTGAGGAGTGGGGGGATGTAAAGAAGCGCTCGCTCGAGATCATCGATTATCTCGAGGAGTCGAGTACTCTCGTAGTGGAGATGCGTGAGGGGCGGCGCCTGCATCGACGTATTCAATTGAATCAGGTGGATAATGCATCACCTCGTTGGGTGATTACGAAACATATTCGATTTGATGATGCGGGTCGAATTATCGCGATGACAGAGATGACGGAATTCAGTCGAATCGAGGAGGCCTTGTTTCCAGAGCGCGTGGATGCGTATTTTCCGACGGAAGATACGCGTATGATTTTCACGATGACGAAGATACAACTAAATAAAGAATTGGATCAATCGTTGTTTGATATCCGTGCGCGGGCTCGGGAGTTAAATCTCTCGGCGCGCAGTAGCGTATCGGACGATTGATTCGGGAGTACCCAATGAGCGCAGCGGAGAGAACATACCTGAGCGAGTTATTTCCTGAAGAGATTGCTACGGCATTGAGTCTAAAGCCGTTTCAGGGGCGCCAGGTTTTTCAATGGATTCACCAGAAAAAAGTGTTTGATGTCGATGAAATGACGAATTTGTCGAAGGTGCTTCGAGCCGAATTGAAAGAGAATTATGGGGTCAATCGTCTGGAGCCGTATCGTTTTTCTGAATCAGCGGAAACGGAGACGAAAAAGGCATTGCTGAAGCTGGCGGACGGGGAAACCGTGGAGACCGTGTTTATCCCTGCGAAAGACAGGCTCACGCTTTGTGTGTCGTCGCAGGTGGGCTGCGCGGTCAAGTGCACGTTTTGCGCAACGGGCCTTTCCGGTTATGCGCGAAATCTCACAACGGGCGAAATCGTCGAGCAGGCACTATATTTTCTTGCGGGGGGTGAAATTGATGAGAGCCGGAATCCGAACATCGTGTATATGGGGATGGGCGAACCGTTTCATAATTATGACGCCGTGGTGAAAAGCATTCGCTTGTTGATGCATGAAGAGGGATTGAATCTGGGCGCGCGCCGCATCACGGTTTCGACGGCGGGCGAGGTTAAAGGGATTGAACGGTTCGCAAAAGAGGACTGGCAGGTGCGGCTCAGTGTGTCGCTACATGCGGCGAATGATGAACTTCGAAATGAACTGGTGCCGCTAAATAGAAAGTATAATCTTGAGCGGCTGATGGATGCGATTGATGTATATGTTGCGGAGACGGGGCGTCAAATGACCTTTGAGTGGACGTTGCTTGAGGGGGTGAATGATTCTCTGGATACGGCGGATGAGTTGATTCGCTTGGTTGGTGATATGAAGTCACACGTGAATCTGATTCCGTATAATCCTGTAGAGGGTTTGTCGTATGCGCCGCCGCATCCATCGGTGTGCCGCGCATTCAAGAATCGGCTTGAGAAACATGGAGTGACGGCCACGTTGCGGCTTGAGCGCGGGCAGGATATTGACGCAGCATGCGGACAGTTGCGTCGTCATACGCTTTCTGCATAAGGAGGGTCAGACGAGTTCAGCGTCAATTCCGTATTGGGATTCAATATCTTCTTGAAGGGTGTTTAGCGCAATCTCCACTTCGCGGGTTTTTTCTTTGACGGCATCGATTCCTGTGTCGGGTGTGGCTTCTATCGGCGTGCCTACCACGATGACATAG
>JAYGCN010000099.1:0-2934 GCA_046583315.1 Candidatus Hydrogenedentota bacterium | reverse complement strand
TTTAGAATATAATTATTCGTGCAAAAAGGAAACAATCCCATGGCTGTAGTCGAAAAACCAGGCATTCAAAAATACCCCTCCCTATTTGCGCCACTTGACGCGGGTCCGGCTCAACTGAAGAATCGCGCGGTGATGGGTTCGATGCATACCGGATTGGAAGAGCGGGAAAACGGATTCGAACGACTCGCGGCGTACTATTCAGAACGCGCTGCCGGTGGCGTGGGCATGATCATCACAGGTGGAATATCCCCGAACGTGGAGGGTGGCAATTACTCGAAACTTTCCTGTGACGAGGAGGTGCCGCAGCATCGCATGGTTACCGATGCAGTGCACGCTGCGGATCCCGATGTGAAGATTTGCATGCAGATTCTGCATGGCGGGCCACTTGCGAAGCCGCGTCCGGTCGCTCCTTCTGCCATCAAATCGCGTATCGCAAAACTCATCCCGGAAGAACTCGATGAAGTCGGTATCGAAAAACAGCTCGAAGATTTCGCAACCTGTGCACGCCTCGCGGAAGAAGCGGGTTACGACGGCGTAGAAATCATTGCGTCAGCTGGTTACTTGTTGAGTTCATTCCTCGTTGAGAAGACGAATCAGCGCACAGACCAGTGGGGTGGGTCCTTTGAAAATCGCATGCGCTTCCCGGTAGAAGTGATGCGACGCATACGGGCGACCGTGAGTGACGACTCTATCGTCATATTCCGTGTGCCGGCGATGGATATGCTCGATGGCGGCATGTCGTGGGACGAAGTGGTTCAACTAACGCAAGCTGTGGAAGAAGCGGGCGCGAATATCATCAATTGCCATTTCACTTGGCACGAGTCAGCGGTACCCACGATTGCGACGATGGTTCCCCGCGCAGCCTTTACCTCCGTGACGGAGCGTTTGCGCAAGGAAACGAAACTACCGATCATCGCGAGCAACCGTATCAACATGCCTCAGGTAGCAGAGGATGTGCTCTCCAGCGGCAAGGCTGACCTGGTGGCAATGGCGCGTCCGATGCTTGCGGACGCCGAACTCGTGAACAAAGCGGCCGAGGGTCGTGAAGATGAGATCAATACCTGCATTGCGTGCAATCAGGCCTGCTTGGACCACACCTTCACTGGGCAGCCGACAAGTTGTCTGGTCAATCCGCGTGCCTGCAACGAAACCTTCCTGAATTACGCACCAACCAATTCGCCTAAACGTATCGCGGTTGTCGGCGCCGGTCCTGCCGGACTGGCTTATGCGACCGTCGCGGCAGAACGCGGACATTCCGTCTCGCTGTTTGACGCGGCATCGGAAATCGGTGGACAGTTTAATCTCGCGAAACGCATTCCGGGCAAGGAGGAGTTTGAGGAGACCTTGCGGTATTTCGGGCGAATGCTGGAGGTGCACAATGTGGACCTGCGGCTGAACACAAGAGCAACGGCAAACACGCTCGCGGAAGAAGGATTCGACGAGGTGATCATCGCCACGGGAATTTCGCCACGCGTTCCTGAAGTCGAAGGCATTGGCCATCCAAAGGTCGTCGGCTACGTTGATGTCATCATGGGCAAATGCGAGGTCGGCGAATCCGTGGCCATCATGGGCGCGGGCGGTATTGGCTTCGATGTCGCCGAACTGATTTCCCATTCTGGGCCATCCGGCGCGCTGGATATTGACGTGTTCGCGAGAGAATGGGGGATCGATTTCGAAAACCATCCGCGCGGGGGCGTCACCGGCGTGGAACCGGTGGTCGCCAAGACGGATCGAAAAATTTACATGCTCCAACGCAAGACGACTGCCCCGGGTAAATCGCTGGGGCTTACGACCGGCTGGACGCATCGGCTGACCTTGGCGCGTCGCGGCGTGAAGATGATTCCCGGTGTCGAGTATCGAAAGATTGATGACGAGGGCCTGCATATCAGTTTGGACGGAGAGCTTCAGGTACTCGATGTCGACACGATAATCGTGTGCACGGGCCAGAACCCATTGCGCACATTGCACGATGAGCTGAGTGAGCAAGGAGTGGCTTCCACTCTGATAGGAGGCGCCTTCGAAGCCACGGAACTCGACGCGAAATCGGCGATCAAGCAGGCCTGCGAACTCGCGGCCGAGGTTTAGAAAACGCGCGTCACTCCCTAAAATCGAATGATGTCGATATCATTCTTGTAGGTTCCGCGCGGATGGATAATCATCAAGTCGTCGGTTCCTGAGTTGTCCAGATCCTTCGTTCGGGCAACGCCGAAGCTATGTACATCGACCGTGGCCCAGGGTTTCTTGGTTAATGCGCCACTCTTCGTGATCGCAGCAATCGTAAGCGTCGACTTGTTCGTCCCTGCGGCCAATTCGTTTATACCGTCGGCATTGAAGTCGCCGTAAATATGCACGGACTCCTCCTGGTCAGTAGAAACATCAAGCGATAGGGAGTTGCTAAAGGTCTCTTTTTCGGGGATCGCACCATTTTTGAAAAGACGCGTGTTGAGCCTCATCGTAATCTTTTTTCGAAATAAATAGTTGGCGATGTTCCGTAAGGTAATCGGGAACGAGAGCATGACCAGGTCGAGCTTTTCGTCCCCATTCAGATCGACGAGACGAGGCACCAGAAACCCACCGGTAGAAGTCATCTCGAAGGATGGTTTCTTGGCGTATTGAAGTTCTTTATTGGCAAGAAACACTTGAACCCGCACTTCAATGTCAGCGGTACCTTTCGTATCGGTCACCATGAGATCGGGATACCCGTCGCCATTGATGTCTTCCAGGGCGGTCTGTGTCTCCCAGAAGTCATCGAGGCGGTCATCGAGGCGATGTCCGCGTTTTTCCTTCCACTCTTCGCCGTAATGGAATGTCACACCTCGCCGCCCCACAAGACCGACCGCCTTGTTTTTGTGACCCTTGTGTTCAAACACATGCACCCGGGGAATTCGGTGCGTAATGCTAAGACCCTCGCGCGATTCGGCTTCGCTATCCATA
>JAYGCN010000095.1:0-6521 GCA_046583315.1 Candidatus Hydrogenedentota bacterium | reverse complement strand
CAATGGGATTCCATCGACGGTACAATTCTAGCCGACAATAAAATTCGTGCTACGCTCGGCGCACTCAAAGCCACGCCACTCATGGTCGACGGCGTGCTGTACCTCAGCACCTCGCTCAGCCAAGTCGTCGCGCTTGATGCCGGCACCGGAAAACAACTCTGGTCCTACGACTCCGGAAGCTGGAAAGACGGTCGTCCCGCGAACCTCGGCTTCATCCACCGCGGCGTGTCCTACTGGAACGACCGCGACGAACAACGCATCATCATCGCTACCGGAAACAGCAAACTCATCGCGCTCAACCCGAAGACAGGAAAACTCCTGCCCGACTTCGGCGACAACGGCAAAGTCGATCTCCTGTTGGGCTTAAACAAACCCGCGCGTGTCGGCATACACCAGGTAAACTCTCCGCCCGTCATCTGCAACGATGTCATCGTCGTCGGTAGCGTCATCATGGATCGCCCGACCCTACAATCCTACGTACGGGGCGACGTGCGCGGCTACGACGTGCGCACCGGGAAAAAACTCTGGCAATTCCACTCGATCCCGCAAGAAGGGGAATTCGGAAACGATACATGGGAAAGCGATGCCTGGAAAATAGCAGGTAGCACCAACGTATGGTCCATGATCAGCGCCGATGAAGAACTCGACTACGTCTACCTGCCCTTCGGAGCTGCCACCAACGATTTCTACGGCGGACACCGCCCCGGCGACAATCTTTTCGCCACCAGCCTCGTGTGCCTCAACGCCAAAACGGGCGAACGCGTCTGGCACTTCCAAACCGTGCACCACGACCTCTGGGACTACGATCTCCCCTGCGCACCGAACCTCGTCGACATCACCGTAGACGGAAAAGACATCAAAGCCGTGGCCCAAGTCAGCAAAACAGGATACACCTACGTCTTCGATCGCGTAACCGGCGAACCCGTATGGCCCATCCCCGAAGTTGCTGTCCCCCAGTCCACCTTGCCCGGCGAGCAGAGTTCTCCCACCCAACCAATCCCCACCAAACCACCCCCATTTGCAACCCAAGGCATCACCGAAGACACCATTATCGATTTCACGCCTGAACTAAAAGAAGAAGCATTGAAAATTCTCGAAGACTACGACCATGGTCCCATCTTCACTCCCGCCACCGAACGCGGTCTGGCCATGACACCCGGAGACGGCGGTGGAGCCAACTGGATGGGTGCTTCCTGGGACCCCGAATCCTCATTGTTATATGTGCCGTCCATTTCGTATGTCACGCTCATCAAACTCATCAAACCCGACCCCAACCGCTCGGATATGCGCTACGTAGTCGAGGGCTACACGGGCCAGCTTCCTGGTCCACAGGGTTTACCGTTGATCAAACCACCCTACGGCAAAGTCACCGCCATCGACCTCAGCAACGGCACCCATGCCTGGAACACACCTATCGGTAAAGGGCTCGAAGCCAATCCCAAAGTCAAAGAACTCGGCCTCAACATCGCGCCCACAGGCGGCGGCGGATGGATGTTCCCGCTCGCAACAAAAACAATGTTACTCGGCGCACACACCAGCAACCTGCTTGCCCTGGACAAAAAAACCGGCGAACAAACCGGGGAACTGCCCATCGTAGGAATGGAAGGCAGCATGCTTGGACACGTCACCGGCGCACCCATCACCTACATGCACAAAGGAAAACAATACATCGTCGCTTCAGTCACGGGCCGTCAATCGAAAGGCTATGTCATTGCGCTGACGCTACCTTAAATCCTTACACCAGATCCCGGCACAACCCTACCAAGTATCCACGAACGGCCGTTTCTTGCCTGTCCGTTTTGGAGGTGTCGGCACGGACTTAAACGCCGTCATTATCCAATGCCGCGTGTCTTTCGGATCAATCACCGCGTCCACCTCAAAATGCGACGCCGTATTGGTCGCCTTGCCGTTCTCGTATGCCTGCGCAACCATCTGCTCATAGAGCTCTTTGCGCTCATGGGGATCTTCAACGGCCTCCAACTCCTTACGGAACCCCAATTTCACGGCGCCCTCCAGTCCCATGCCCCCAAACTCGCCCGTGGGCCACGAAATCGTATAGATCGGCGTATGAAATCCGCCTCCTGCCATCGCCTGCGCACCGAGGCCATACGCCTTGCGCACGACAACCGTGACCATCGGCACCGTCACATTCGCGCCCACCACAAACATGCGCGAAGCATGACGCACCAGCGCCGTCTCCTCACTTTCCGGCCCCACCATAATGCCCGGACAATCGCACAACGACAGTATCGGGATATCAAAAGCATCACACAGCTGCATGAACCGTGCGCCCTTATCCGATCCATCGCGATCAATCGCCCCCGCAAGATGCACCGGATTATTCGCGATCACGCCGACCGGACGACCCTCAATTCGAATAAACGAAGTCACAATTCCATGACCAAATTGACGTCGTAGCTCCAAAACCGAATCAGTATCAGCGATGATTTCTATTACCTCGCGAATATCATAAACACGCAATCGGTTCTCAGGAATAATAGGCCGCAACAATCGCTGATCTGCACATTCCCACTCATCCAGCGAACCTTGAAAGTAACTCAAATACTTCTTCGCAACCTGCACCGCCTCGGCTTCGTCCTCCACCGCAATATCCACCACGCCATTAGGCACCTGCACATCCATCGGCCCGACTTCCTCCGGTCGAAACACGCCCAAGCCTCCCCCTTCAATCATCGCCGGACCGCCCACACCGATATTCGAATCTTTCGTCGCAATGATCACGTCGCAACACCCCAGTAACACCGCGTTCCCCGCGAAGCAACGCCCCGTCGTAATCCCTATCATCGGCACCAGCCCGCTCAACTTTGCAAAGTATGTAAACGCGAGGCAATTTAATCCCGCCACGCCCTTACCATCCGTATCACCCGGACGCCCACCGCCCCCTTCTGCAAACAGAACTATCGGAAGCATCCAGTCCCGCGCTACCTCAAAAATCCGGTCCTTCTTCTTATGTCCCTGTTTTCCCTGCGTTCCCGCCAGCACCATGTAATCATACGAAACCACCGCGCACCGCGACGCATCATCATCAAACAATGCACCATTTATGCTTCCCAATCCCGCGATCATGCCGTCCGCCGGCGTATTGCGAATCAAATCATCGACGTCACGACGCGCCCGCTGTGCCGCGATCGCCAGCGCGCCATATTCAACGTAGGTCCCCTCGTCGACCAGTTCCGCCAGATTGATGCGAGCCGTGCGATGTCCTGTCTTGGTTCTTTTCGCGACCGCCTCCGGACGAGACTCATCCAGACCCAGTCGATGCCGATCAATCACCTCCTGCAAATCCGGTCGAATATGATCCAAATCGATCTCTTCCTCGACACCGTCATCCCCCGCGTCAACATGCGCATCTTCAATCACCACAAGCGGGTGATCCTCATAAATCGTATCATCCAGTCCCACCGTCACGCGGCGCACGATGCCGCTCTTCTCCGCCGTGACCAGATGCTGCATCTTCATCGCTTCCAACACCAATAACTGCTGTCCACGATGCACGCTGTCGCCCTCGGCAATGTTAATCTCAACAACCGTGCCCTGCATCGGCGAACGTACGGAATACATCCCCGGCTCATCCGCCGCATCAATCCCGGCAGACTTCGCTGCAGCCTTCTTTTCATCACTTTTCCCATGCGCCAACACCGCCAACGGATCCACCGAATCCACATCCGCCCCAGCAGTCAACTTCGACTCAACGAACTCCCCGATATGATCTTCCAGGAATTCAGTATCCACTCGATAATCTACGAAATCCGGGTGCGCAAGGATCTTCGAAAGCAACGGGATATTCGTGGCAACGCCTTCGATGGCAAAATCATTCACGCCTGCACACATCCGACCCGAAACATCCGCGAAAGTTTCCCCACGCCCAATCAATTTCGCCAAAAGCGAATCAAATCGAGCACTCACCTTGTATCCGGCATAGCCCAACGTGTCCGCGCGAAATCCATCACCAGACGGCGGCTCAAACACCGACAGCGTGCCCATTGAAGGCCGAACCGTGCCATCCGCAGACAGCGTCTCCATATTAATGCGCGCCTGAATCGCAAATCCATCCGGCTCAGGAACACTCTCCTGGTCCAACCCAACCTCTTTCAACGTAGCACCACACGCAATCTTCAACTGCGCCGCCACAAGGTCAACACCCGTAACCGCCTCGGTCACGGTATGCTCAACCTGCAAACGCGGGTTCACTTCGATAAAGGCGAACATCCCGTCTTCGTTCCGCGCCGTAGTAGCGTCCACCAGAAACTCAAACGTCCCCAAACTCCGATACCCCACCTTGTCTGCCATCTTTAGCGCGGCATCAATAATTCGATCTCGCAATCCCACATGAAGATTCGGGCTCGGCGCGACCTCAATCACCTTCTGATGTCGACGCTGAATACTGCAATCGCGATCCCATACATGACTTACGTCTCCCTGTCCATCCCCGATCACCTGAATTTCCACGTGCCGCGCATTCGGCAGGAATCGCTCAACAAAAACATCCCCGTTCCCGCAACTGGCCAGCGCCTCCGAAGTACTGTGCGCAAAAGATGTATCCACCTCACTCAAATCACGAACCACCCGCATCCCGCGTCCGCCGCCGCCGCCCACCGCCTTGATCATCATACATTCATCATCACCAAATGAAGCAAAAAAATCGCGCGCCTCTTCAACGGTTACCGCTCCCGAAATTCCCGCCAGCAACGGCACCTCACACGCTGTAGCAAAACCGCGAGCCTTTCCCTTATCTCCGAAAAATTCCAGCATCTCTGCCGTAGGCCCTACAAACGCAATACCCTCCTCCCCACACATGCACGCAAACCTGGCATTCTCACTCAAAAAACCATATCCCGGATGTATCAGCGTACAATTCAACGATTTCGCCGTGGCTACAATCTGTTCCGCATCAAGATAGGCCGCCGCACCCGACCCCGTTAACCCTACCGATTCATCAGCGACTTTCGTGTGTAAACATTCCGCGTCATCCTCGGAATACACCGCAACCGAAGGCATACCCAGCTCTGCAGCGGCGCGCGCAATACGCACGGCGATCTCCCCGCGATTCGCGATCAATAATTTTTCGGAGCCAAAATCCGTAGTAGCGCGTGAATTCATCAAAAAATGTCCTCAAGAGTCAAAAAACAGCATCCAACGAAAATAACATCTGTGGGACAAGAGTTCAATTATCACAGGACCAGACACGATACTTTCATACCCGGCGCGAGCACGCTATAATTGAAGGATTCGTGGCTGAAACTAGAGCCGGATTACCCGTTTTTCGCGCCATACCAAAGGGATATTTTGACTCTATGCCATCCAAACCGAAATACACCATCACCCGCCGCTCGTTTCTGAAAAAGGCCTCCGTAGCCACCGCGGCTATCGCCCCTACCATCATTCCCGGCTCGGCACTCGGTCTAGACGGCACGGTCGCCCCCAGCGACCGCATCGTCATCGGTGCCATCGCGACCGGTGGCCAGGCACAAAGTCTCATCCGCAACGCCGTTCAACAACCTGACACACAAATCGTTGCCCTCTGTGACATCAACCGCCCGAAAGTTGAAGGCGTCAAGAAAACAATCGATAGCTATTACGAAAACAACGATTGCAGCATCCACAGCGACTTTCGCGAAGTCATCGCGCGGGACGACATTGATGCGCTCCTCATCGCCCCGCCCGATCACTGGCATGCCATTCCCTGCATTCAGGCTGCTCAAGCCGGCAAAGACATCTACTGTGAAAAACCACTCACGCACACCCTTGATGAAGGACGCGCCGTTGTCAACGCAGTCAAACGTCACGGCATCGTTTTCCAGGTCGGCAGCATGCAACGCTCTGATCGCCGCATGAAGATAGCCTGCGAACTCGTCCAAAACGGATACCTCGGAAAAATAAAACACATCAACGTCGGATTACCTGACGGTGGACACAGCGAAAACGCGACCGACTATCCCGAAGTTCCCGACGGCATAGACTACGACTTCTGGGTCGGCGCCGCCAAATGGACTCCCTATCATCCCAAACGCATGGACTGGAACTGGCGCTGGTGGATGGACTTCGGCGGCGGCCAGCTCATGGACTGGGTCGGCCACCACGGCGACATCGCGCACATGGGCATGGACTGGAACACGCGCGGCCCCAAGACCATCGAGTCGCACACTTGGGTTCTGCCCCAAAACAGCAACCTCTACAACGGTCCCGTTTCTTACCGCGCGGAGCTGACCTACAAAGAAGGCACCACGATGACTGTCGGCAGCATGAGCGTCATGCCGAAAGTGTTCACCGATCACAACGACACCGGTACGCAGTTCTTCGGCGAAAACGGCGACTGGATCTACGTCTCCCGTGGCCGAATAAACTCCAATAACAAAGAATTACTCGATCTCGAATTCGGCGCCAACGACCTTCGCTTCCGGAAAAGGCACAAAACCCATCACGACCATCAAACTCGACAAACCCGTCAAAGGACAATACATTACCGTCGTCCAGACCGGCTCAAACGGCCTGTACTGGTC
>JAYGCN010000080.1:0-18571 GCA_046583315.1 Candidatus Hydrogenedentota bacterium | reverse complement strand
CGTGTGCTCTTCCGATCTGGCCGTTTCTCTTTACTTCTTTCTCTTTTCGAAAAGAGAAAGAAGCAAAAAAAGGCCGTTATGCAGGGAGCATAACGGCCTTTGAGGTTTTGTGATGGTACCCGGGCTCAGATTCGAACTGAGGACATCTGGCACCACAAGCCAGCGCTCTAACCAACTGAGCTACCCAGGCACAAAACACTACCAACACCGCGCAAGGAGGTGTTGGCAGGCGAGTATTATAGAAAATGGGGGTACAGCGAGTCAATATTGGGGTGCAGACAACTGTGCGGCCTGGTAGTTTCAGCTAAGGGGTAGTTGGTCAATCCCTGGCGTTGGCAACACCAAAATATGTTGTGAAATCACAAACTTTGCTTGCGCGACATGGAGTCAATATGGCAAAATGGGCGAGTCTTTCGGGTGGAATAGTTCGTATTTTTTCGAAACGGGTCAGGCGCGCCGGCGAGACCCATTTTGGTGGCATCTCTGGCAGTTTGTTGAGCTTGCCGATACCTTCGAATTCCCTGTAAAAATCAATGAGGCGCGCCGGTGCATGCCTCATTTCACCAGATGTCTGATCCCCATTTCAGGATACAGTTGTACAAAGGAGCACGATGGGCGTTCATAAGATTAAGAAGGGTTTGGACCTGCCGATTGCTGGCACACCCGAACAAGTCATTGAAGCAGGCGTTTCCGTTTCGCATGTTGCATTGATGGCTGCAGATTATGTCGGCATGAAACCGACCATGCTTGTCGCGGTGGGCGATACCGTGAAACGCGGTCAAGCACTTTTCGAAGACAAGAAATCTCCCGGCACCATTTATACCTCGCCCGCGGCAGGGACTATATCGGCTGTGAACCGTGGCGAGAAACGCGCGCTGCAATCGGTTGTCGTTGAACTTTCCGAAGGCGAACGTGCGGGTACACCTTCGAAGGAGGAAGTAGTCGCCTTCGATAGTTATCAGGATAAAGATATCGCGTCGTACAGTTGCGATGAGGTGCGTGCGCTACTGATTGAATCCGGCTTGTGGACCGCATTTCGCACGCGCCCTTTCAGCAAGGTGCCGAGTGTTGATTCGGAACCTGGCGCGATTTTCGTTACGGCCATGGATACGAATCCTTTGGCGGCGGATGTGGATGTGGTTTTCAGCGGCAACGAAACGCCTTTCGAAAAAGGCATGGCGGCCATCGCAAAATTGCGCGAAGGCAACATGTTTCTGTGTACAGCCGAAAATTCAGCGATCGGTGTCGGGCCCTATGCGGGCATTAGTCACGAACAATTCTCCGGTCCCCATCCAGCGGGTGCTCCGGGAACTCATATTCACATGCTGAAACCGGCTCATCGCGGTCGCGTGGCCTGGCATATCGGCTATCAGGACGTGATCGCCATTGGTACCTTGATAACCACAGGTGAGCTTGATGTAAGCCGAGTTATTTCGCTGGCCGGGCCGCAGGTAATAAAGCCGCGACTGCTCAAGACGCGTATTGGTGCCTCGACGGATAGTTTGGTCGACAGTCAGACCGAAGGCGACTTGAATCGCGTTATATCGGGGTCAGTATTGTCCGGTCGTAAGGCTTCGGGTGATGCACTTGGCTATCTGGGTCGTTTTCACAATCAGATTTCTGTGATCGCTGAAGATAAGGAACGTGTGTTCCTTGGGTGGCTTGGACCGGGTCAGGAAAAATTTTCGATCATCAATACCTTCGTGTCGAAGTTGCGACCGAATCACAAGTTTAACTTCACGACCTCCACGAACGGATCAATGCGGGCGATGGTTCCGATAGGTATGTACGAGAAAGTCGTGCCGCTGGATATCATGCCGACCCATTTATTGCGCGCATTGGTGATGGGGGATGTTGAGGGTGCTGAGAAGCTGGGGTGTCTTGAGCTTGACGAAGAAGATCTGGCGCTATGCACCTTCGCGTGTCCGGGCAAATATGAGTACGGCCCGTATTTGCGTGAAGTGTTGACGGTAATTGAAGCGGAAGGGTGATCTCGACTGCTTGATTTTTTGAAATAGAAATACTTTTATTAAGGAACGTTGATGAAATTCTTGAAAGATTTACAAGATAAACAACACGAGATGTTGTTTGCCAAAGGGAAACCGCTGGAAAAGCTGTATCCCTTGTTCGAGGCAGGCGACACCTTCATGTTGACTCCCGGCGAGACGACGAAGGGCGCGTCCCATGTGCGCGACGGCCTGGATCTCAAGCGCATGATGTTCACCGTGGTGATTGCCTTATCCCCGTGTATGTTGATGGCGATGTACAACACTGGGCTACAGGCCTTCCTGGCCATCGAAGGTGGTGCGCTTCCAGGCGATACGTGGCAGACGAATCTGTATCAATTTATGGGCTGGGACTTTAATACGGCTAGCTGGTTCGGATGCATTCTCTTCGGCGCGATACATTATATTCCGATATACGCCGTGACCATGACGGTGGGGGGACTGCTCGAAGCTCTTTTCGCAGTGATTCGCAAACATGATATTACCGAGGGTTTCCTCGTATCCGGCGCGTTGTTTCCGCTGATTCTTCCGGCAAGCACGCCGCTTTGGCAGGTGGCGATGGGCATCGCGTTCGGGGTGGTTGTGGCCAAGGAAATATTCGGCGGGGTGGGCATGAATTTCTTGAATCCTGCTCTGGCCGGGCGCGCATTTTTGTTTTTCGCATACCCAGCGCAAATCTCCGGCGATAAAGTCTGGATAGCTGCGCAGACGACCGCGGACGGTTATTCGGGTGCCACACTTCTCGGTCGTGCGGCTCTTACGGGCATGGACGGGATTCGGGAAAGCGGATTCACTTGGGGTCAGGCATTCCTGGGCTTTATTCCCGGTTCTATCGGCGAGACCTCGACGCTGTTGTGCCTCTTTGGAGCGGCGGTACTGATTATCAGCGGCGTAGGCTCGTGGCGCACGATGGCGGGTTGCGTGGCCGGTAGTTTTGTGATGGCCGTGATTCTCACTACGGTGGGTTCGGAAACGAACCCCATGTTCGAGATACCCTTCTACTGGCACTGGGTGCTTGGCGGATTTGCGTTTGCGGCGGTCTTTATGGCGACCGACCCGGTATCGTCGGCCTTCACGAATAACGGCAAACTCATCTACGGTTTCTTCATTGGTATATTCGGAATTCTGGTACGTACGATAAATCCGGCATTCCCGGAAGGCTGGATGTTGGCAATATTGTTTATGAACATGGTCGCTCCCCTGATTGACTATTTCTTTATTCAGGAAAACATCAAACGGAGGGAGGCACGTTATGCAGCAGAATAGCATTAAGTACATCGTCGGATTTTCTGCTGTTGTCTGTTTGGCCTGTTCGTTATTGGTATCGTCGACGGCAGTGCTGCTGAAAGATCGGCAGCTGGCCAATCAATTATACGCGAAACAGATTAAGATTCTTGCGGTATCCGGATTGATCGAAGAAGGTGTAAAACCTTCGCAGGATGAGGTGAATGTACTTTTCGACACACGTATCGAATCCCTGATTATTGATATGCAAAGCGGTAAAGTCGTGACGGATAGCGGTATAGACGATCCGCTGACCTATGACCAGTTGAAAGCGTCGAAGAACCCTGCGTTGAGCAACGAGGCGGATGCGAACTTCGCCAAGGTCAAACGTGTCCCAAAACACATTCCGATATACATCATCCAGGATGAAGAGGGAAACGCGGACAATCTCGTTTTGCCGGTAGAAGGTATGGGATTGTGGGGTACCCTCTACGGCTTCGTTTCGCTGGACAAAGACATCGAAACGATACGTGGTCTGACGTTCTTTAAACATAAAGAAACACCCGGGCTCGGCGCTGAAGTGGACAATCCGAGCTGGAAAGCCAAATGGCCGGGACGCAAGGTGTATGACGACAGTGGCGAAGTGATGATAAAGGTCATCAAAGGTCCTGCGGGCACTCCGGAAGAAACACCGTATGCGGTGGACGGATTGGCCGGCGCGACATTGACCAGTAACGGCGTGACAAATTTATTGCGTTTCTGGCTCGGTAAAGAGGGCTTTGGTCCTTATCTGGCGAGTCTGAATTCTGAAGGGAGTGATGCATAATGGCGATACTTGGCAAAGAAGAGCGGAAAATCATGTTGGATCCGCTTATCAACAACAACCCTATTGCGTTGCAGGTGTTGGGTATTTGTTCGGCGCTTGCTGTCACGACCCAGATGATGCCCTCGCTTATCATGTGTATTGCCCTGACACTGGTGACGGCTTTTTCTAGTTTGTCGGTCAGTTTTCTGCGCAACTACATCCCTTCAAGCATTCGTATCATCGTGCAGATGTGTATTATCGCGTCCTTTGTAATCGTCGCGGATCAGGTGATGCAGGCTTTTGTGCCTGATGTGAGCGCAAAATTGACTGTCTTCGTGGGACTTATCATTACGAACTGTATTGTGATGGGACGCGCGGAAGGGTTTGCGATGCAGAATGCGCCGTTACCGAGTTTTCTGGATGGTTTTGGCAACGGTCTGGGTTACAGCCTGATTTTGATGGGCACAGCGATAACGCGTGAATTGCTGGGTGCCGGCAAGATATTCGGCAAAGTCGTTTTTGCGACGGTGAATGACGGGGGCTGGTATTTGCCCAATGGTTTGATGCTGCTTGCGCCGGGCGCGTTTTTCATCATCGGATTCATGATTTGGGGAATTCGCACCATCAAACCCGATCAGGTTGAAGAGGGATAATTGACATGGAAGAATATATCAACATACTGATCAAAGCGATTTTCATCGAGAACATGGCGCTGTCCCTGTTTTTGGGCATGTGTACTTTCCTGGCGTGTTCAAAGAAAGTTGAGACGGCTATCGGGCTCGGCTTCGCGGTTATTTTCGTGTTGGGTATTACGGTGCCTTTGAATAATCTCGTATACAACTATCTGCTTAAGGAAGGCGCGCTGAGTTGGGTGCCTGGACTGGGCGACACGCTCGGCACCTACGACCTTTCCTTTCTCGGATTCATCAGTTACATCGGGGTCATCGCTGCGACGGTGCAGTTACTTGAGATGTTTCTCGACAAGTTCGTGCCGGCCCTGTACGTGGCCCTTGGAGTGTTCTTGCCGCTCATTACGGTGAATTGCGCCATTCTCGGTGCGTCGTTATTTATGGTGGAGAAGGACTACAACTTCATTGAAAGCATTGTGTACGGTTTCGGAAACGGCATCGGCTGGGCACTTGCGGTTGTGTTGCTCGCGGCGATACGTGAAAAGATGGTGTACAGCAACGTACCCGAAGGTCTGCGTGGACTCGGTATCACGTTTATTGTTACAGGTTTAATGGCGATCGGATTCATGGCCTTTGGCGGAATCCAGCTCTAAATAGAAATTAGCTAGAAGGAAACGCGGTATGTTGACAACCATTTTGATGGGTATGGTGATGTTTACGGGCATCATTCTGACGCTGGTGTTTGTGCTGATGTTTGCACGCGGCAAACTGGTCAGTAGCGGCGATGTGACCGTTTTGGTCAACGGCGCTCCGGACAAGGCGATCACGGCCAGCGCTGGCGGCACATTGCTGAATCTGCTCGCCGAACAGAAAATATTTATCCCTTCCGCCTGCGGGGGTAAGGGTAGCTGCGGCGTGTGCACGGTAAAAGTTCTTGAGGGCGGGGGTGCGATGCTGCCTACGGAATTGAGTTTTATTAACCGTGGTGAAGCACGCGAGGGATGTCGTCTGTCTTGTCAGGTCAAGGTCAAACAGGACTTGAAGATTGAGATTCCCGCTGAGATATTCGATGTGCGCAAGTGGACTTGCAAAGTTCGTTCGAACGACAATGTGGCTACGTTTATCAAAGAGCTTATTCTTGAATTGCCTGAAGGCGAAGCGGTACCGTTTCGTGCCGGTGGTTATATTCAGATCGAATGCTCTCCTCATGTGTCGGATTATAAGGACATGGAGGTCGCTGACGAATACAAGGCGGACTGGGACAATTTTAATATTTGGCGCTACAAATCGGTAGTTAACGATACCGTATTTCGCGCGTACTCCATGGCCAGCTTCCCGGCTGAATCGGACATCATCATGCTGAATGTGCGTATCGCCACGCCGCCACCGCGCGCACCGGAAGGAACGCCGCCGGGCATTATGTCGTCCTACATTTTCAATCTAAAGCCGGGCGATGAAGTGGTCATTTCGGGTCCCTATGGCGAGTTCTTTGCACGCGAAACCAAAAACGAGATGGTTTTCATTGGAGGTGGTGCTGGTATGGCGCCGATGCGTTCTCACATCTTCGAGCAGTTCAAGACGCTCAAAACGGATCGCAAAGTTTCGTTCTGGTATGGCGCGCGGAGTCTGCGGGAAGCCTTTTATATCGACCACTTTGATTCGATAGCGAAGGACAACGACAATTTCGAGTGGCACCTGGCCCTGTCCGAACCGCTGGAAGAAGACAATTGGTCTGGCTACGTGGGATTCATTCACCAGGTGTTGCTGGATGAATACCTGAAAGAGCACGAGAGCCCTGAAGATTGTGAATACTACATCTGTGGACCGCCGATGATGAACGACGCGGTAATTAATATGTTGACCGACCTGGGTGTTGAACCTGAGAACATCATGTTCGACGACTTCGGCGGCTAAGCGGTCAGCCCGTGTCCAGCGAACCTTTAACCAAAAAACGTCTCGCCATGCTCATGGCGGGACTTTTTATTTTGGTTGCGCTGAGTTGGTACCGGCTGTCTCAATCTCCGTCCGGCGCTCCACCCGGAAGTGTCTATTTGAACGGTGAGACCATGGGCACCACCTATATGGTCAAGGTGCACGGTTCGGGTAGTACGCGAGGGCTTCAGTCCGAAATCGACGACCGCCTCGATGGGATCAATGCGCTCATGTCGACGTATGATCCCGATTCGGAATTGTCGCGCTTTAACCGGTGGCAAGCCGATGTACCCTTTCCGCTTTCGCCGGACACGTATGAGGTCTTTGCCCTGGCTTTGAAAATTTCCGAAGAAACCGACGGCCGATTCGATATCACCGTCGGTCCTGCCGTAAACGCTTACGGCTTCGGCCCCACGTTGGACATTGATCTGCCGTCCGATTCAGAACTCAATGCCATGCGTGCGTATGTCGGTTATCAACACTTGCGTATCGAATCTGCAGACGGCACAATCACGAAAGACCACGCCAAGGTCTATTGTGATTTGTCTGCCATCGCGAAAGGCTATGCCGTGGATGCCGTAGCCGCGCTGCTTGAAGAACGCGGCATTCAGAATTATTTCGTGGAAATCGGGGGGGAGGTACGCGCGAGAGGAAACAACGACAAGGGTAATTTTTTCTGGAATGTTGGTATCGAAAAGCCCGTGCCCGATGTGCGTGCGATTCAATCGCAAGTTGCATTGCTCAATCAATCTCTCGCGACCTCTGGAAACTATCGCAATTTTTCGGAGATCGACGGCGTACAGATTTCCCATACCATTGATCCCTTGACCCTCAAACCGGTAGCGCACAAATTGCTGTCTTCCTCGGTGATGCGCGACGATTGCGCCCACGCCGATGCCTACGCCACGGCCCTGATGGTCATGGGGATGGAGGAAGGTCTCGATTTCGCCGAGCGGAATGATCTTCGAATCATGCTATTGGTAGCCGGCAGTGACGGGGATATTGATACGGTATACAGCTCAGCGTGGGAGAATGATTTTTGGACCGTTCAGGATATTATCGGCGGGAGTATTGATCGGGAACGGGGTATTGAGGATACACTAGAGTAGGTAACACTATAACGGGAGAGAATACGATGCAACTATCCATCGAATATTGCGGGATGTGAAACTACCTGCCCAATGCGACCAGTTTGGCCGCAGCGATAGAGCGGGAGTTTGAGGTGAAATCTGAATTGATCGAGGGAGGCAATGGAATTTTTCTCGTCAAGCTGGACGGCAATGCCATCTACTCGAAAAAAGAGACTGGTCGCTTCCCTGAAGATGAGGAAGTATTGAGCCAGTTGCGTAACCGATAGTGTAGTGCCAACCACTGTTCCGGTGCAGGAGAACGACGATGCGAATCCTACTGACCACGACACTTGCGATTATGATAGGGGGGACCGTGCTCGCCGATGAGTTGAATCTCCCCGATCCATTGGTCGCCAATGACGGTACGGCGATCACCACCCTGGACCAATGGAAAGACGGTCGCCGCGAAGAAGTTCTGGAGCTATTCCGTGAACACGTATACGGCCGTCGACCCCAGGGCATGGGGACGGCAAGCGAGACCCAGAACTTCGTTCGTCCCTGGGTCAAGAATCATCGTCGCTACATCGTCGATGTCGACAACGTCGACCACGGACGCGCACGCGCGGAATACGTGCAGATTAAATACGACGCGCCCCGCGGTTCCGGCGAACTCAACATGACCGTCGTGTATCCCAGCGATGTGACTGAACCTTACTCCCTACCTGCCTTTTTGCTGATCTGCAACCGCGATCCATCCAACATTGACTTAACCGAGAATAACGGTTTCTGGCCTTGGCGCGAGATTGTTCGTCGCGGATTTGTTGCCGCCGCCTTCTGGAATGGCGAGGTTGACCCGGACAACGATGACGGCTTCCGAAACGGGGTACACGGTCTATTCGATCCGAAGAACGAACCGCGTCCGGGCGATGCCTGGGGCACGATTTCCGCGTGGGGCTGGGGGGCCAGCCTCTGTATGGATTATCTGGCTGGGAACAAGTGGATCGATCAGACGAGGGTCGCCTTGGTCGGTCATTCCCGTGGCGGCAAAACTGCGCTCTGGGCAGGTGCCGAAGATCGACGTTTCGGGATGATCGTGAGTAACGAGTCCGGATGCACCGGGGCGGCGATTGCTCGTCGTATGAAAGGCGAGACCATCGAGAAAATCAATAACGGATTCCCACATTGGTTTAACGGGAATTACAAGAAATACAATGGACGTGACACCGAGTTACCGGTGGATCAGCACATGTTGGCCGCACTCATTGCACCTCGACTACTGTATATTGCCAGCGCGCAAGAGGACTCCTGGGCTGACCCGGAGGGGGAATTCCTGTCGGCGTATCACGCACGCCCCGTTTATCAGCTCTACGGCCACGATGGTCTTGGCGATGTCTCGTTTCCTGCAGTGGACAAGCCCGTTCATGGTGATCGCGTCGGTTATCACATTCGATCCGGTAAGCACAATTTGACGAAATATGATTGGCGCCAGTATATGAGATTCGCGGACAAACATTGGAAGTAATGTGGGAGGTTCATCAATGCGAAGTAAAAGCGTCACGCTGTTGAGCCTGTGTATCGCATTGATGAGCTTGGATGTCTCCGTGCAATCGAACCGCGTCACGGTCACGACCGATGAACACTATCTCCACATCACGTCAAACGGCATTCCGAATCATCGCACGGGTAAATTTCCCAATGCGAACAATCCCAATACCATCCAGGTGCAGAACCATTCGTTCAAGGTGCCGCTGAATCCGGTGCAGGCATCGCGCATGACTCCGTTGCAACTGTTCCCCTTCGGCGTTGCGACGAACGGCATCCCCTTTGATCCCGGTGCGATGGAATTCTGGAATCGGGACCGCGATTCGGGTTGGCAATTTGAGGCGTTATCTGATCGAATCAATCTTGGGCTGGATGCCAATCGCGCGCACGTGCAACCCGGCGGGGCCTATCACTATCACGGACTGCCGCCCTTTGCCATGCCGACAGGGAGCAACATCAATCAGATGGTGCAGGCAGGGTATGCGGCTGACGGTTTCCCGATTTACGTCGCGTATGCATATAGCGACCCGAAGGACATGCGCAGTCCGCTAAAAATCATGCGTTCGTCGTATCGATTGAAGAAAGGCATTCGACCGAGTGGTCCGGGCGGTCGGTTTGACGGGACCTTTGTGCAGGATTACGAGTTTGTTTCAGGCGCGGGCGATCTCGATGAGTGCAATGGACGCTTCGGCGTGACCCCGTCGCACCCAGAGGGCATTTATCACTACTTCCTTACGGAAGCTTATCCTTTTATACCACGATTTTTCCGTGGCACGCCTGATATCAGTTTTCAGCGTCGCGGCCCCGGTCCGGGTGGTGATGGGCGACGTCCCCCGCCGGGTGGATTTGGTGGAAGAAGGCCTCCTCCTCCACCGAGATAGCTTAATGCCTTGCGCTTATGCGACCTCGTCATTGGGATCGGGCATTTCAGCGAATTGTAGGCGGTGGAGTCGGCTGTAGATGCCGTCATGCTCAAGCAGCTCATGGTGGGTACCCTGTTCGGCGATCTCACCGTGACTCAGTACGACAATGCGATCGGCACGGCGAATGGTGGAGAGTCGGTGTGCAATAACAATCGTCGTGCGACCCACCACGAATTCGTCGATGGCCTCCTGTATGGCCGCCTCGCTTTCTGTGTCGAGACTGGAGGTCGCTTCGTCAAGAATGAGGATGGCGGGATCTTTTACGATGGCACGCGCAATGGCGATCCGTTGCTTTTGACCGCCTGAAAGGTTCGTGCCGGATTCGCTGACGGAGGAATCGTAGGCATCACTCATTGATTCTATGAAGCCGTCGGCGTGGGCGACTTTCGCGGCTGCACGCACCCGGTCGTCATCATAGCTGTCACGGCCGAAGGTGATGTTCTCCCGAATGCTGCGGTTGAACAGCACGTTTTCCTGAGTCACATACCCGATTTGTTCACGGAGACTTTCGAAGGTTGTCTTGCGGATGTCGACCCCGTCAATCGAAATCGATCCGGAGTCCGGGTCGTAAAAACGAGGCAACAGTTTTGCCACGGTACTTTTTCCGGCACCGCTGAATCCTACGAGCGCGACCATTTCGCCTTTTTTAACTTCGAAGGTGAGGTCTTTGAGAACGGGCGTTTGGCCGTCGTATGAGAAGTCCACGTGGTCGAAGGAAATCGCCGTGGCAATTTCACCAATGTTCACAGCATCGTCGGCCTCAACGATGGTCGCTTGCTGATCGATAAATTCGAATATGCGTTCCGCACTTGCCGCACTGACCTGCACCTTGTTGTTCATCTTCGCGATTTTTCGCATCGGATCGATGATGGCGATCATAGCACCCGCCAATGCGACGAGTTCGCCTGCACTAAGTCCCTCTGAGGCAATGAGTCGCTCCCCGAGAAAAAGAAGACCACCCGTTGCGCATACCAGGACGAGTTCGGTTGCCGGTGCTACCGCCGCATCGATTCGCGCAAAACGAATCTGCTGTTTGCGCAGGTTTTTCAAGGCCTGCATCATCGTGCGTTCTTCGGTGTCTTCCATACGGAAGGATTTGACGACGGTGATGCCGCGAATGGATTCCATTAATACGGACGCCACCTGGGCGATGTACTCGAGTTGAAAGCGAACCCGCTGTTTCACGCGTCTCGCGGCCACGAGAAAGATGAGAATGATTGGAGAAATAAAGAAGAGGATGACGAAGGTGATTTTCGCGCTTGCGATAAAGGCGACACCGAGCAGCACGACAATTTTGAAGGGTTCGCGGAACAGGAGCACAAATACGTTCGCCAGGCCCGTGTTGACCATACCCACATCGTTCGTGAAGCGCGCAACGATGCCTCCGGTTGTGCGACTCTCAAAGAAGTCGTGGGAGAGGCCGATTACCGATTGGTACATGTTTCGACTGATGCGCATGGCCACGTCCGCGCTGATGATGCCGGCGAGATATTCCTGGAAATAGCGTGCGATTCCACCAAGCAGGGTAATGCCGATGACAATGCCCGCCAGCAGTCGAAGTGCGTACCCTTGATTGTCGCGCATTGCCATTATCGTTGGCTCCACGCGCGCCTGCAGATCGGCATCCCATGGGGTATATTGGGCAATGGAATTATCCAGGCTGATAGCTTTCCCTTTGTAATAGGCGATTTTTTCGGGCAACTGATCCTCGTCTTCGAAGAGCACATCGATCCCGGAGGGGATCGCGAAGAGCATGGCACCCAGACCGCTCGCCGCGATGAAGGAAAGCAACACCAGTGCCACAAGTTTACCCTTGTAATGAAGGATGTAGCGGAGAAGGCGGCTGTAGGTCGTCCAGAAATTCGCCGCTTTCACGGTCGATTGCTCGACTTTTTCCTGAGCTGTAAGTTGGGAGGTATCCATAGGCCTTTTGAAAGGTTACCGGGAAAGGGTCAGAATGCTATTGAATTTCCTGGACAGGAAGTATATACATGATACCACAGCTTCGCGAAATCGTTCAAAATCAGGGGGTTAGCCGTTTTTCATGTCCGACACAGAAATTATATTTGGCCTCAAACCGGTGCAGGAAGCCCTCGGAAATGCTCGATCCATCAATCGCATTTATGTGGCCAAAGAATCCCGCGCATCCGGCTGTAAACGCATTCTGGATGAGGCGAAATCGCTAGGCATTCAATTCGATTTTGTGCCGCAAGCCAAATTGAACGAAATGACGCGCACGCAGGAGCATCAGGGCATCGCCGCCCGGGTAAGTCCCGTGGAGTACGTCGAGTTAACAACCTTCCTGGAAAATTGCCCTGAAACGACCACTGTTTTGGTGCTCGACCAGATTCACCATCCCAAGAATCTAGGCATGATTATTCGCACGGCCGTTGGTGCGGGTGTGGGGGCAGTGATACTGACCGTGCGCAAGGGGGCTCTCGTTGATGACAGTGTCGTGCGCGCGAGTACAGGTACCGTATTTCAGATTCCCATCATTGTGACATCGAAACTTGGAGACGATTTAAAGCGATTGAAGGATGCGGGGTTCTGGGTCTATGGAATGGACGCGGCGGCAAGGGTAAATGTCTCCGAAGTCGACTGGCCAAAACGAACAGCCTTGTTGGTCGGCAATGAGACCAAAGGAATTCGACCGATTGTCGCCAAGCAGTGTGACGAACTGGTGTCTATCCCATTGGAAAACAAATTGGACAGCCTGAATGTGGCCGTTGCAACAGGTATCGCCCTGTTTGGAATTACGGCAAGTCGCTAGATCGATCTACTCCAGATGTTTCTTGAAGTAGTTGAGGTTATCGAGATTTTCGAGGTCCACGTTGATGAATTTATTCAGCTCGGCCTCAGTAATCGGAGGTAGATCACTTTCCGAAGCTTCGACCTCGTCTTCAGATTCATGGTGATGGTTCTGCGGTTCTTCTCCCGCCTGGAGCATTTCGAATTGCAGCACATCCTCATCCATAAATTCGGCGATGACATCGGCCAAGTGCAATTTGCGTTCCTCTTTGGAGCCCTGAAACAGAACGTCTCTATTTAGCGCGATGGCTTTGTGACGGAATCGGACGACAAGTTCAGAACATGCAGGACACGGCATCACCGCGACAACGCCCTTGGGTACGCGAGCCTGACCAAGTCTTTCCGACTCACAGTGTGGGCATTTCATCTGACTCATAACAACTCCTGCAATTCACGTATGTAATTCAAAACGCGGGTGAATTTTTTCGAGGCAGCCCGCCTACCAGCAAGTTAATGGTAGATGATTGATTGATTGCGTGTCAACTGTATGGGATTCAGCTATTGAAGCATATTTTCTACCGCCGATAATGTGGTGGGCAGCTCCCAGACACCGCGAAAGGTCACTCTGGGATTACGCTGTTCATAGCGCATTGCTTCGACGTCGTCCGGGTATCCATCTTCCGTCACACCCAGTATCGGAATCGGCCGACCGAACCAACGGGTTGCGTCAGGGTCGCGAAAATCAGAACGCGCCCATTCATCCAGGGGCGTACCGAACCAACCGATGGTTGCGTCAGGGATCGAGGTTTCGTCGGCGGACATAGACTCAGCAGGTGATCGCAGTTGATCCAGCGCGCGCCTCCATTGATCTTGCGTCGGTAGTTTTTTGGGCAGCATAAGACTGTTCAGGTACCCCACGGCATCGTAATAGGTTGCATTGGTCATCGGTCGATCGCCGGAGAGAGTTCCGTCGGGCCAGCGCCAGTTTTCCACCTGTCCAAAAAAACTGAAACTATCTGCTGTGACTTCGTTGATATCGACGAAGAACGGAGACGCATACGTCGTCCCTTGTGATTGAAGGTTTTTTCGTTGTTCAGGAATGAAGGCCATATTTTCAGGCCATCGTGTGACGGCAATATATCGGTGCAGTGCGAGCCAACCTTCGTTGAAGGCCAAGCCTGGATCGCTGTCCTCCGATTCAAGCGCGAGTGCCCAGTGTGCTGCGGCTTCCTCAAGGCATCGGGTTGCCTGCGCGCAGTGAACACTGTTCTCCATCGCCAGCAGCGCAGAAGAGGCTTTTTGTTTGGCCCGTTGTGCCAAGTGCCTCATGTCTTCGAAAGTATCAGGACTTGGGGGTGGCTTTGGGGAGGATAGACTATTGTTTTGTATCGATTCCTGGCGTGGTTCGGCAATTATCGCAGCGTTCAATTCGATGCGCCGACTTTCTGCTTTGTTCCACAGCGTGTAGGTACCTGTTCCGACCAGGCCCAATAGTAAGATCGCTGCAACTTTTCTGAGCAAGCCCGATGCGCTACCGAGTCCCTTTTTTCGGGGTTGGGGGGTGGATTCGGGGGACGATGTTTCGACTTGTTTACGAATCGTACGTAGGGCCGTCCGTAGTTCAGCCACCGTCTGGTAGCGTTTGGCGGGGTCGCGGTCGCAGCATTTGGCGATGATGGGGTCCAGTGCAGCGGGAACCTCCCGAAGGGTGTCATTCTCGCGCGAGAGCCCGGTAGGAATATCACCGGTTAATGCTTCGTAGAGCATGATCCCAACGCTGTAAATGTCGGCCCGCGCATCGACGTTCGCACTGTTCTTCAATTGTTCGGGAGACATATAGTGAGGGGTACCCATCACCATGGATGGCGAAGTAAGATTCGGATTGGACATGAGTTTAGAAATGCCGAAATCCATAAGCTTAATAGTGCCATCGGGCAACACCATCACGTTCTCCGGTTTGATGTCCCGGTGAATGGTGTAGCTGTGCGCGTAATCGAGCGCGGCGCACAGGGCATCGAACATACGCAAAATGGCGTTGAGTGGAATGCGACGTCCGGGACGTACCTTGTCGAGCATGGCGCGCAACGTCCGGCCCGGTAACAACTCCATAGAAATATACGCCATGCCATCCGTGATCCCGATATCGTGAACACGCACGATATGGGGATGAGAAAGCCCGCGGGCAATTCGCGCTTCGTTGAAAAAACGTTCCACCACGGCTTTTTCTTTTACGTATTCTGGCAGCAGTGTCTTCAAGGCGACCGTTTCGCCCAGCGTATTGTCGCGCACCTGATAGATGCAGCCCATGCCGCCTTTGCCGATCATTTTTTCGATCACGTATCGATTGGCGAGCACCTCCCCGGGGCGAAGGGTAGTTGCTTGACGCGTCGAGCCTGTGTCGACCGGATACGGCGCTCCACATTGGGAGCAAATGCTTTCAGTGGACGGGTCGCTGTGTCCACATGATGTACAGGTCTGTTGGCTCATCTGAGAAACCCTTGCGTTGAGACTTCATCCTATCTGGATTGAACTTCCAGTGCAAGGGTCCCTCTTCAGACTTAATCCCAGTCCAGCTTGACCCCGCGATTGGCCCACTCGCGCTCGAGTTTTGCGCGACGCTTCCATCGATCATGAAGCCACAGCCACTGACCCGGTGTTTTGAGCACCATCTCTTCAATCGCGTCCTGGCAGCGCTGCGTGAGTCGGATGAGATCTTCGTGAATCGTACCTTTTCGTTCGAGCGGGATGGCGGGGAAAAATTCCATGGTGTAGTGCCCATTTGTGTCACGGGTCATTGAGACGGGGTGGACCGGTGCTTTGGTGCGCAGGGCCAACATGACCGGAGCGATTGTTGCCCAGCAGGGCTCTCCAAAGAATCGTACGGGGACGCCGTTCTCACGGGCACTTTGATCAACAAGAATCCCAACGAATAAGCCGTCTCGAACGGCTCTAATGATTTCCGCTCCCGCATGATTCTTATCGATGGTCCGCACCCCTTGACGCGTGCGCCGTGCATCGATATAGGCATTGAGTAGTGGATCGCCCAGGGGGCGAACGACGCCCGCAGCTCCCTGTGCCACGGTACCCAGAAGCCCGCCCATCCATTCCCAATTGCTCAGATGTGCACCGATCATGATGGCACCCTTCGTCGCGTCGAGATGTTTAAAACCCTTGATGGTGTAGAGGCTTTTCCCCTGGGGCGTCGAGAGTACATCGGAATGGGCCATTTCTGCAGCGACCAAGCCGACATTGTTTAGCGAGTCACGTAGAATGGCTTCTTTTTCGGAGCGCGTTTTCGTGTCTTTGAACGCAATATCGAGATTTTTCATGCCGATGCGTCGGATGCGCGGAACAAAGTAATAACCCAGATGCACGAGGAACAGCGCGATCTTGCGCGCAATGGGTAATGGGATCAAGCGCATGAAACGTAATGAGAAAATGGCCAGCCTTGCTACCATCCATCTGGAGAATCGCTTCGAGAGCCGTTTCATGGTCAGGTTTCGAGAAGGATTGTTTGTCCGATAGACGGCACAAACTTATTGCGTCCCTGTCCCGTGTTGTATTCCATCCATTCGAGTGCTGGCGGGTCGCCATGCACGAAAATGACGTTTTTCGAGGGGATTGAATCGACGACATCACTCAGTGATTTACGGGAGGCGTGCGCACTGAAGTGGAAGGATTGAATGTTGTCTAGCTTGATTTCCACCGCCTCGTTTTCAAGTTCGAAGATTATCTTGTCCCCGGGTTGGGCGGCCTTAACCTTGGCGCCGAGTGTGTCCTCGGCGCAGTAGCCAGTGAAGAAAATACCGTGCTTGGGGTCTTGTACCAGTTGTTGAGCAATCATGGCGGAGGGGGTGTTTTCCATCATCATGCCGGAGGTGGCGACAATGATGGAGGGCTCTTTGATGATTTCGCGGGCCACTTCGGGTTTCCAGACGTTGCCCACATTTTCGAAGTCATTGAGTGGAACCAGAATGGCTTCCGGACGCAGGTGATCGTAGTACTTGTCGTAAATTTCATAAATGGCACGACCGAGCCCGGAGGCATATACGGGTACCATGGGAAGCTTATTCTCATCTTGAAGGCGTGCCACGATATTGAGAATCTCTTGTGCGCGACCCAGTGCGAAGGAAGGAATGAGTGCCGTGCCTCCTAGTTCAAGAACTTCATTGATGCTTTTTCCGAAACGCTCGATTTCCTCTTCGTGGACGATGGTGTCGGCGTGTTCGGTGGCCCCATAGGTGGATTCAATGATGAGCGTGTCAATGTCGTCAGGGTTCAACGGCGGTGTGTATGCGGGCATGAGCTCTTGATCAATGGTGCAGATATCGGCTGTGTAGAACACGGTGTGATCGGGAGTGGATATGGTGACCGATGCGCTACCCAGTACGTGACCGGCATTACTGAAGGTGATGCGGATGTCGCTGTTGGGATGGATGGCGAATTCCTGGTACATAGGGATGTCGTAAACGCGTTTGATGGCGAAATCGACATCCTCATGATAATAGAGGGGATAATCCCAGATGTTTTGTTCCTCACGAATTTTGCCCATTACGGATACGCAGTTGTGCAGCATACGTTCCATGATGCGTAGCGTTGGTGGCGTGCAATAAACATCGACGTCAGGAAAAATATCCATCAGATACGGCAATGCACCGCAGTGATCCATGTGAGAATGAGAAATGATCACGGCGTCGGGCGCTTTGCTGAGCATGGAGAAGTCAGGCAGTTTTGAACGCCCTTCTTTACTGGGATGCATTCCGCAGTCAAGGAGGATGGTTCGGCCATCGATGGTTAACAGATGGGCACTTGCGCCGACTTCGCCTACGCTCCCGAGCGAGGTAAACTGTACGGGATTGGTGGACATGGTCCGTATTATACGTGTACGGGGGTTGTGTAATCCAATTGCGGTGTAGATTTTGCTTTATAGAAACTGTGTTTTGAGCGGATCAATGGCTGCGAATAGATTGAATCCGGCGTCGGACAGCAAGTGATTGAGGCGCGCCAGCGGCAGACCCAGCACGTTGTAGTAGCAACCATCGTAACGTTCGACCAGCAGGCTTCCTGGGCCGTCCACCGTATACGCACCTGCGCGATCAAGGGGCTTCACGATGGATACAAACCGTTCGATTTCCTGTTGCGTCAATTCGCGAAATGTGACTTCCGTGATTTCGACGGCTTCATAACTCGTGTGGGTCGAACCGTTGAACAAGACCAATGCCGTGAGCACTTCGTGCGTATCACCGGAGAGCCGCGATAACATTGAACGCGCTTCGTCGAGCGTGGCGGGTTTTTCGAGTACCGTGCCCTGATGCACAACAATTGTGTCGGCCGCGATAACAATTTCATCGGAACAGGATGTCTCGGCTACGGCGACGCACTTGAGTTGTGCATTCGTCAGAGCGATTTCGGGAGGCGTGCCCGTCCCGGTTTCGTCGACATGGCTCGCGCGGACTTCGACGCTGAGGCCGAGCTGTTCGAGTAATGCTTGCCTGCGCGGTGACTTCGAGGCGAGTACGAGTTGCTTGTCCATCAGTCTTCCGTGTCTTGTTCTTCATCGGATGCCGTGCGCTCAGGGAAATATCGACCTTCTACACCCGCAGGTTCCAGTGCAATGTCGTTGATAACGATATCGGTGCGCTCCGGCACGAAGATGTGCGTGCGATCATCGGGCAATACTTCGTTCGTAATA
>JAYGCN010000065.1:0-2155 GCA_046583315.1 Candidatus Hydrogenedentota bacterium | reverse complement strand
ACCGTCGCATCCGGTTTTAGCGCCAATAGTCGGAGCGAGAATATTCCGACGTTGGCACCGACATCAATCACATTCGGATTCTTCGGCAAAGCGTCGCATAAGGTTTTCATGGCGTAGATGTCGCCGAGATATATTTCCTTGAAGATGCCCAGCAGTGATCGTGGCACTTCCAACTGAATCTTGTTGCTGCGATCACGAAAGCGGTGAATTTTTCCTCGGTCTTTACTGAGCTTGGCAGAAAAATACGAAGGCCAATTCGATACACTCCATATCAGGTTAAGGTAACGACGCATCGTTCCTGGATCGCTATCCATGTCGGCAGGAGTTTCATTTTTCATTGAGGACTCTTTCATAAAGCTCCACGGTACGCTCGGCGCAGGAGGACCAAGTATAGCGCGCCGCGTGCTGGGCGGCCTCTTCCACGGCAGGCGAAGTCTGCGCAAGTAACTGGGCAATGCCCCCCGCGATGGAATCGACCTCAAAGGGGTCCACCATAGTAGCATGGCCATTCGCCACTTCCGGTGCCGAACCCCAATTTCCGATCAGCACCGGTGTCCGGCAGGCCATCGCTTCGAGAATGGGTATGCCGAAGCCTTCGTAATAGGTTGGAAAAAGAAACGCTCGTGCCCCGCCGTACAGTGCCGGTAACACCGCGTCGGGAACATACCCCAAAAGTTTAAGGCGGTCCCCCAGGTCTAATTTGTGCGCCGTATCCAATATTTCGTTCGCCGCGGCCGATTGCTGCCCGGCCAGAACCAGACCGACGGACTCCGGCGCACCTGAATCAGCATAGGCCTGAATCAGATTGGATACATTCTTTCGAAACGAGATATTCCCGACGTACAGAAAATAGCCCCCCCGCGTGAGACCGTATCCATCGAGTACTTCGCTCGCCTTTTCGTCTTCAGGATCGTGTTTCAGAAATTGTGAATCGATTCCAGGAGGAATCACATGAATCTTTTCACCCGGATACCCGAACAACTCCTGTAAATCCTTCTTAGCACTTTCGCTAAGCGTCACTACCGCATCCGAAACCTCCAGAGTCGCCGTCACCTTCGCCCGCTTCTTGGTGCGAAACCGTTCCGGGGAATATCGCTCATCCTGCAAGCGATCCTTGAACACAGCCAAATCATACACTGTGCCAATGCATTTGGCGTGCCGCGAAGTAGCCGAGTAGCTGTCCAAGGAGTGAATCAGGTCGACATTCTTGCTAACCGGCAACACCCTTTCGTAATACCACTGGGCACGCACACCCGTGGGAAGATAACGATACTGTCGTTTCCGCCACCGCGAGAGTTTATAAAGAAGCCTCAGCTCATAGTCACTCCGAATCCGGTCGTTCGCAAGCAAACTCTCGATGAAACTCGAAATGTAATGCTGGATACCCCCCCGGCTGGACGTGCAAACAGAGGTCGACTCAAGCCCGATTCTAATCATTCGACGGTATTCACCCCCTAAGAAGCACAGTTCGAAAGTATAGATCAACGACGCAGGGCAATCAAAATGGAGCGGGAAACGGGGATCGAACCCGCGACCTCAAGCTTGGGAAGCTTGCGCTCTACCGACTGAGCTATTCCCGCGTGGTGTCTGGCCAGCAACCACTATATCAGGCAATTTGCGAAAATAAAAGCACTATTCATGGCATCGTTCACTGGCCTCCCGATAACCCAAATCACCGGGCCAACCAAGATTACTGAAAGAAAATGTCCTGCCAGCGCGTCATCATCTCTGGAACCGTACGCAACCCAAAGGAGAATGATGATGAAAAGGCCACTATTGATGGCATTGGCTCTCGTATTGATAACATCCTGGACGGCAATCGGGCAAGATGCAACCCCTGCAGACTCTAACGACTATTCCAAAGAGTGGAACGACAAGACGCTTAGCGAAATCGTTGTGGATCTGCGCGCCGATCTCGGCGTCCCGATAACCATCGTGGGTTCATGGGAGAAAATTCCCAATCTAAAGTATTGGTGGTCTTAACAAGAACGACCCGGGAGCGGTGATTGAACACTTGGCAAATCAGGCGGGCGCTCAGGTTCAGATCAACAATGGTGTCTTCGTTCTGAGCGAATCCAATGAAGAAGATGAATTCACCAACGACTTCGTATTTACGGTACGAAAAAAGGACGGATGGATCGATGATATTCACTTT
>JAYGCN010000063.1:0-11083 GCA_046583315.1 Candidatus Hydrogenedentota bacterium | reverse complement strand
AGCAAGGCGTCAAACTTGATCGCGTTGCCTATTGTCCGCATGCACCTGAAGATGATTGCATTTGTCGTAAACCGAAACCGGGTATGTTATTGGATGCCGCGACGGAGCTGGATATTGATCTCACTCAGTCGGTGATGATTGGGGACAACGTCACCGATATCGAAGCGGGTGAAAACGCCGGATGTCGATTGTCGCTTTACCTGAACTCGCGCGAACACATCGATTTGCAACCTGCCATCGACTCCCTCGCCGAGGCCATCGAATTCATGCTGCAATAGAAATTTTTGTCTATGGATGTCATTCGTCAAGTACCTGAGCCGGGCCAGCGTGATCGGGGAGCCGTAGGGACTCTACGATGTCCTGAACCTCTTGGGGGGGTGGCGGGGTTACAGCGCTTACGCCAATCGTGGTGACGAAGTTGAGAATCATGCCGATGGCTCCGATGCCTTCGGCTGAAATCCCGAAACACCACAGGGACATGCCGAAGAATTTCACGCCGATGATGTAGCTGGAGGTAAAGATGATTCCAACGAGCATGCCTGCGATGGCACCCTCGCGATTGGCCCGTTTGCTGAAGATGCCGAGCAAAATTATCGGGAAGAAACTGGAGGCGGCGAGTCCGAAGGCGAATGCAACGACTTGTCCGACGAAGCCGGGGGGATTCACGCCGAAGTAACCGGCGACGACGACCGCGGCGAGCACCATAATGCGACCTACGAGGACGCGCTGTGCTTCGGTTGCTTTGGGGTTGATAAGGCGATAGTAGATGTCGTGTGCCAGTGAGCTCGAGATGACGAGCAAGAGACCTGCGGCGGTGGACAGCGCTGCCGCCAAACCCCCGGCGGCCACCAATGCGATTACCCAGGGAGCGAGTCCTGCTACTTCGGGCGTTGACAGGACGATGATATCCTTGTCGATGATCACTTCATTGATTTCGGCATCTTGCGACATCTGAAGAACGCCGTCGCCGTTTTTGTCTTCAAAGCTCAAAAGCCCGGTCTTTTGCCACTCCTGAGTCCAGGATAGATTCATGGAGTCTCCGCTGCTGGTGTTCTTTGATAAGTCATAGATTGTCGCGTCTGTGTCGTTTTCAGTCTCCGTGACGCTTATGTCAGCACCGTGCAACGAGGTAATCAGATTGTAGCGGGCAAATGAAGCCAGTGCGGGAGCGGTCGTATACAGCAGTGCGATAAATACGATTGCCCATACGGCGGAGTAGCGTGCGGCGCGCACATTGGGTACCGTGTAGAAGCGGACAATGACGTGGGGCAGACCTGCGGTACCGACCATGAGCGCGACGGTGATGCAGAAGACGTCGGTCATGGATTTGCCCTGGAAGGGTTTTGTGTATTCGGTGAAACCAAGGTCGACTTGAATCTGGTTCAGGCGTTCGACGATATCGCTTGTGGTGAATGCTAGTTGTGGGATCGGATTTCCTGTCAACTTGAACGCGATGGCGGATGCGGGTAACAGGAAGGCAATGATCAATACGAAGTACTGGGCGACCTGGGTCCAGGTGATGCCTTTCATGCCGCCGAGTACGGCGAAAAACGCGACGATGGCCATTCCGATGAGTACGCCGACACCGATGTCTACTTGCAGGAAGCGGCTGAATACGATTCCCACCCCGCGCATTTGGCCGGCGACATAGGTTAGCGATACGAATACGGCACAGATGACGGCGACGATTCGTGCGACATCGGAATAGTAACGAGTCCCGACGAAATCGGGGACCGTGTATTGGCCGAATTTACGTAGGTAGGGGGCCAACAGGAGAGCGAGTAAAACGTAGCCACCGGTCCAGCCCATGAGATAGACGGTCCCGTCGTAGCCCATGGTCGAGATGAGTCCGGCCATTGAAATGAACGACGCCGCAGACATCCAGTCGGCCGCAGTGGCCGCGCCGTTTGCGATTGCGGGTACACCTTGGCCGGCTACGTAGAAACCGGCGGATTCATTTACGCGTGCGCGCCAGCCGATGTAGAGGTACATGGTGAAGGTGAATAAAACGAAGAGGAAGGTCCAATTTTCCGTGGTCATTGGGCGTCTCCCGATCCGTTATCCTTGTGAAATTTACGATCGAGTGCGTCCATACGTTTTGCGTAGACGAATATCAGCACGATGAAGACGTATATGGCTCCCTGATGCGCCATCCAGAATCCAAAGGGCAGGCCGAAGAACTGGATTTTATTCAGTTGCTCCACGAAGAGTATTCCGCATCCGTAGGATACGATTGCCCAGACGGACAATAGCTGAATAATGAGGCGTTTGTTGGCCGCCCAGTACTGGCGACTCTCTTCTGTGGGTTCCTGGCTCATGATCTGCTCCGTGTTGTACTCATTCGTCAAAGGCTAGACGATATCGAAAATTTGTGGGAAATGCAATTTCCGTCATGACGGTAGGGGGTAGACAGAGGAAATCCGCTACCCATACAAACAAGTTGCAGGAGCAGCGGATTGAATCAATTGAATTGGGGCGAAACTAGAAGGAGGCCGGTTCGCGCGCGGGCTCATCTGACTTGGGATCGGGTAGTACGGAAACATCGCCTTTTGCAACGATTTCGCCGTCTGCGTTTGAGACGGTGTACTTTTTACATTTACCGTCGCGGGCATCGTCTTCGATACAGCCTTCAAGGGCTTTGCACCACCCCTTCATATCTTCGCGATCCCACAATTTCTGTTCTTTTTTTGTTAGCTTGTGCCGCCAGACTTTCTTCGTCATCGGTGTTGCTCCGTAATCTCTAAATCGCCATGTACCAGTCTTACAAGAAAGGAAGCGTAGTATAGCAAAAAAAGGGTTTTAGTGCCATATTTTCTTCACCCTGTAGGAACGGGGCGTGAAACGATGAGCAGATTTGAGTATGATAAACACTAATTTCACCGCCGGGCAGGGGAGCCATCTTAATGAATCGTACCGACATGCTTCGCACATTGAACGAATTCCCCGATGCGTGGGATATTGTGGTGATTGGCGGGGGTGCCACGGGCTTGGGCGTGGCGGTGGATGCCGCATCCAGGGGCTACAAAACATTGCTACTGGAACAACACGATTTCGCGAAAGGAACCTCCAGTCGAAGCACGAAATTGGTGCATGGCGGCGTACGGTATCTGCAACAGGGGAATCTGTCACTGGTTCTCGAAGCCTTGCGTGAACGCGGATTGCTCCGGCGAAACGCGCCCCATCTTGTACATGATTTACCCTTTGTTGTGCCGAATTATGACTGGTGGGAAGCGCCATTTTATGGAATCGGACTGCGCATGTACGACATGCTGGCGGGAAAACACGGCTTGGGTGTGTCGCGAAACCTGTCGCGCGAAGAAACGATCGAAAAACTTCCGACGATCGAAACGGACCAGTTGCGCGGGGGCGTGATTTATTACGATGGGCAATTTGATGATTCGCGACTTGCCATTAATCTGGCGCAGACGGCGCACGAGCAAGGGGCAACACTTGTTAATTACTGTGCGGTCACGAAGATTCTGAAGGAAGACGAAATGGTATCCGGCGTGGAGTGCGTGGATGCTGAAACGAATTCCACCTACCGCGTGAACGCCAAGGTGGTGATCAACGCGACGGGTGTATTTACGGATCACATACGCCGGTTGCACGATCCCGAGATCCGCCCTATGATGACGTTGAGTCAGGGCGTGCATATCGTGCTTCCAAGGCGTTTTCTCGGAGGAGATACGGCCATCATGGTGCCGCACACCGACGATGGGCGTGTACTCTTTGCGATTCCATGGCATGATTGTGTTGTGGTTGGGACAACGGATACTCCGGTCGACGAGGCGGTGCTCGAGCCGCGCGCGTTACCCGAGGAGATTGACTTTCTGATGAAGCACGCGGCGCGTTACCTTACAGAAGATCCGACTCGGGAAGATGTCCTGAGTGTGTTTGCCGGCTTGCGTCCACTTGTGAGTGAAGGGGACGACGAGGATACTGCAGCCATCTCACGAGATCACACAATCAATGTGTCTCGCTTCGGATTGCTCACGGTGACCGGCGGGAAATGGACGACCTATCGAAAGATGGCGGAGGATACGGTGGATCACGCGATGATGCTCGGGGCCCTTGAGGATCGGGACTGCGTCACCAAGCAGTTAAACATCCACGGCTACCATCAGCATGCAGAACACTTTGGCGCGCTTGAGGTGTACGGTTCCGATGCGAAAAGAGTACGTGAGATTGAAGCCGAGTCACCGGAAAACGGGAAATTACTCCACCCCGATTTGCCCGTAACGGCGGCCCGGGTGATCTGGGCGGTACGTGAGGAGATGGCGCTCACGGTTGAAGACGTTCTTTCGAGACGGACCCGGTGTCTCTTGCTGAACGCGCGCGCATCGATGGAGATCGCGCAACAGGTGGCACGCATTATGGCTGTGGAATCGAATCGTGATGCAGAATGGGAGACTGCGCAGGTGGAGTCGTATCGAAATCTTGCGGACGGCTATGTGTTAGCTTAATTCGTGCGCAGGTGTCACTCGGCGTCGGGAATTTTGGGCAATTTTGCCGCTATCAAAACAGGTACGACGATGCCGAATGCTCCGATGATGTAGGCCGCGGTCGATCCGAGTCGCCAGTAGAGTACGCAGGCCAGTAAGGGACCCACGCCACGGGCCAAGGCGCCCAGCGAGCGGAATACGCCGAGTATGCGTCCCTGCTCATTTTCCGGGGCATAGGACGATGCGAGGGCGGTCAGGCAGGGTATCACCTGCGCGGAACCGACGGCCATCAGGAATAGTCCGAGATACAAGAGTCCGGCGGAGTTTGCCAGGCCGACACACACCAGCCCGGGTACGATCATCACGAGACCTTGCAGGGACATGCGTTTGGGGCCGATGGTAGCTGATTTTCGGCGCACGTAGCCGCCTTGCACGATGGTCAAGATAAAGCCGATGAACAAAAACATGTAGGCGTTTTCGCGCGGGCCGTAGTTGAGTCGATCCATTGCGAGAAATGTGAGTGAGAATTCCATGCCGGAAAAAATGGAGAGAAACAGAAAGTTGATCAGGTTTGTTTTGGAGACACCGGGATATTCCTGCACTTTGAACAGCGTAATCGGATTGATGGATCGTTCTACGCGCTCGGAATCTTCTTTGGCATCGGGCAGGGTCTCCTTAAAGCGCGTGAGCACGTAGACGAAATTGATGACGGAGAGAAACATCGCGATCAATGCGGGGGTTGAGAAGGGGTTCAGTCCGAAGTCGACCAGCCCGGGCAGGTAATCGCGAAGATCGATCATGGCCGAGAATCCGCCGATTGCCGGTCCGAGAATGAAGCCGGTGCCGAATGCGATACCGATGATGGCCATGCCTTTGGAACGATTTTCTTTGCTGGTGACATCGGCCACGACTGCCGAGGCGGTCGAAATGTTTCCTGACATGAGTCCGCCCAGAATCCGCGCAGCCACCAACATCGCGAAGGTGCCAGCGAAGAACCACATGCCGTAGGAAATGGCGATGCCGGCGATTGAGACGAGCAATAACGGACGACGCCCGTAACGGTCCGAGAGTGCGCCGATGATGGGCGAGCAGATAAACTGAAGCAACGAGAACAGGGAGGCAAGGATTCCGCCGAACAACACGATGATGCCGATTTCGCTTGGTCCACCCGCGACTTCGGTGAATTTTTCCAGGAATGAAACGGTCACGCCGATGAGCCCCTGGTTGCCTTCGGTCTCCAGATAATAGTCCAACATGGCCGGGAACAAGGGGAAAATGATTGAGAATCCGACCAAATCGAGAAACAAAGTAACAAAAACCGTCGTAAGTGCGGACTTTGAGCGATCGGTCAGTGCACTTGAATCGTTTTCGGTTTCATCATTCATGGGACGGATTACTCACTGGTTAGGATTTGGATCGAGCGATAGATTGTAGTCAATCGACGTGAACGGTTGCAAGCCCTATAATCAAGCAAGCATCGTCATTGTTTCGGTGTCGTGGGCACATTATAATGATGGCTGCAATCTTCTGGAATCGCGTATGAATTTTGAGGAATTTATATTGTGCACGTAACGGTCTCTCAAGACATGGGCAGTCTTCTAGATTCGGCCACCGAAGTCAGCAAAATGCGGGGCAAGTATTTTGTCGGTGTTGAGCATCTCTTTGAAGCCGTACTCCAACGAAAAGATCAATGGTATGGCACGTCGTTGGAGAAGTATGAAGCCTTGCTGGAGAAAACGGCACAGGTGTGCCATGCCCAGAGTTGGAAGGGTGTTCCACCAACGGCTGACGGTGAAGTATATTACACGCCTCGCTGTGCGGCACTCATTAGTGAAGCGCAGCGCATCGCGACTCAGCTTGGAAATGTTGAAGCGGTGACGGGCCATGTGGCACTTGCGATTTTGACGGATCCCCGTGCGTTACCGAGTCGGTGCATGGACTCGATGGGATCCGCACGCCTAAAATTGACGCATGATCTGCGGGACAGGCTTCTAGAATTGAAAATTGAGCAGACCGCGGCAATTGCTGAGTCGACGAAGAATACGGAAGTCGCTGCTGAGTCGAGTCAGGCTCACTCGTCGGCTGCCACGCTTGACACAAGAGACGACGGGGTTAAGGATCACTCAGCGAAGGTGGAGGAATTCACGCGCGATCTCACACAGATGGCGCGGGATCGCAAGATACACCGAGCGGTCGGGCGCAATAATGAAGTCATGCAGCTGGTCGAGATTTGTGCACGCCAGGGCAAGAACAATGTGATACTGGTAGGGGAAGCTGGTACGGGAAAGACCAAAATTGTCGAAGACCTCGCATGTCGCATGGTTCGCGGGAGGTTCAAGGATCTTATTGAGCAGAATCGTATTATCGAGTTGAACGTATCCGCGCTACTGTCCGGTACCCAATTTCGAGGCAGTTTCGAAGAAAAAATTGTTACCTTGTTGGAAGAGCTCAAGAGCCGTAAAGATACGATATTGTTTATTGATGAAATTCACTTGATTATGGGCGCAGGGGCTACCGATGGCGATTCTATTGACCTGGCGAATCTCCTGAAGCCAGCCCTGGGGCGCGGAGAGATACGGGTTATCGGAGCGACAACGTTGAAGGAGTACCGCCAGTTTATCGCGAAAGATCCCGCGCTTGAACGGCGATTCCAGATGTTGCGAGTCGAGCAGCTGAGTCCCGAAGCCACTGTACGTGTATTGACCCGGCTTGCGCCGTTGTTGGCCAGGCACCATCAAGTAACGATATCCCCGGAGGCCATCGAGGCGGTAGTGAAACTGACGCAACGCTATATGCCGAATCGAAATTTTCCTGACAAGGCCATCGATTTGTTGGATCAGGCCTGTGCGAGCTTCCGGATTAACGCAATCATGAGCGAGGACTCGCAGGGCAACGGTGCTGAGTTGTGTATCACGCCGCATAGTATTCGTAAAGCGGTCAGTCAGGTGGCTTCGGTGCCGATCGAGGAGATCACGCGCGAAGAACGTGCGCGACTGTCGAATATGGATGAGGTGCTCATGCATAAGATCATCGGCCAGGACGAAGCGGTTAATAAAGTCGTATCGGTCGTTGTTAAGTCCAGAGTGGGCTTGGCCGACCCCAATCGACCTGACGCAGTCATGCTTTTTTTGGGGCCTACCGGTGTCGGTAAGACACAGTTGTGTAAAGAGCTCGCGCACTATGTGTTTGGTTCCCTTGAACACTTGATTACATTTGATATGTCAGAGTATTCCGAGTCTCATTCCATCGCCAAGTTGATTGGCGCGCCGCCTGGGTATGTGGGGAGCGATCAGGAGGGATTATTGACGAGTGCTGTTCAGAATCACCCGTTTTCCATTATCCTTTTCGACGAAATAGAAAAAGCCAGTCCTCAAATATTTGATATGCTTTTGCCTGTTCTCGATGAAGGGCGCCTGAAGAATTCGGACGGAAGAATTATCGATTTCAAAAATACGATTATTATTTTCACCTCCAATATTGGAGCCGATGTTCTGGCGCGTGGCGATACGGGTACCGAACGTGGCGATGTTATCCACGCCCTGGAGGAACACTTTCGACCGGAATTTATTAACCGCATCGATGAAATTGTCCCCTTTTATCCGTTGTTGCAGGAGGATGTCCGCACCGTACTGCGCATCATGCTGAATGAGCTGCGGCGGCGCATCAGTGGTCGCGATATGGGTATCCGCATGTTTCAGCGCGCCTATGAGTATCTGGGCAAGATAGGATACAGTCCCGAATACGGCGCGCGCGAACTCAAGCGCACGCTCGAACGCTATATCGCCGGGCCCATCAGCGAGCGAATTTTGGACGGTACGTTTTCCGACGGAGACATGATTGATGTGAAAATGGAGGGCGACGAACTCGTGTTCGTTAAAGGGGAACCTCGCCAATCGACGAAGGAAGAACCCAAGTCGGTGAGCTCATGAGAGAAGCGGGATACCCAGACGTGTTTATCGTGATTAACGGTCCGCAGGACGGCACCGAATTCCCCATCATGGAAAACACGGTGAAAATTGGGCAGGGGAATTCATGCGCTATCAATATTGCCCTGGATCGAAACGTATTGCCCTTTCACGGCATCGCCACAGCTGTAGGCAATGGGTATCGCATACGGTCAACCTCGGGAGGCACCTTTCTGGTTGATGGCAAGAGAGCGGGGCGGCTTAAATCCCGCGTGTTGCAGTCCGGTGGAATCATGCGCGTCGGGTATACGGAACTTCAATTGGATTGTTCGCTGGACGGGATATCGCGTCGCAGTAAAGGCATTAAGATACCCAGCGATTTCGTGTGGGCGGTCAAGGAAATTGGTAAGGGCCTGAGGGTTGTCCTGGGAACGCTGCTAGGGTTCATCATAAAGGTTCCCGGTTTTGCCTTGCGCCACAAAATACTGAGCCTCGTTGCGCTCCTCCTGGTGATACGATTCGTGCCGGGCTTGTACCGCATAGTCTACCCGCTTATCAAAGGAGTACAGACTTCTTTCTTGAATCTGTTCAGCGGATAGCAGCGGAGCTGGTAGACCTTTAGTTGGCCCGGCGCCATTTTGAACTATTTCTTGTGTAGCAACCCTTTTACCTTTGGTGCGGATACGCGTACTGCCTGCGGCAACTCGCCAATCAGTGGGCGCGCATACTGTATAAAGGCTGGTGTCACGTTGTTACCATCTTTGTTCATGAATTTCTTCGGCATTTCCGTGGCTTCCCGTGCGACGGTGTGCAGGGGAGTCAGAAAATATTCGATGGCGTAGTCGCCGACGCGTTTCATGGCGACGGATCCGTCAAGGTTGTGCCAGATGGCGTATTGCGCGGCTCTTTCGCCGACTTCGCGGGCTTCGCGCTGATCGACTTCACTAACGCATCCCAGGAATGAACGTTGCAGGTAACCAAGCGTATCCGCGCGGACGCGATCGATATTCGTGCCGTCTTTAATCCATTGACTCAGTAGATCGCCCAGCGCGCCGGTGCCGGAGAGTTGTACGTTTCCGTGGGCATCGGTTTCGCCCTGGCTGAATTGTTCGGCGATCGCTTTACCTTTGGCGTCCCGGATGCCTTCGGACACGGCAATCACGCAACGACCGTATTTCGCGTACACTTTTTTCACGTCGCTGATGAATTGTTTCTTGGTAAATGTATTCTCGGGCACGTATACCAAGTGAGGACCATCATCGGGATAAACGCGTCCGAGTGCTGCGGCGGCGGTCAGGAATCCAGCGTGACGTCCCATTACGACACCGATGTATGCCCCGGACAGCGCGCGGTTGTCGAGGTTCACACCCGCAAATGCCTGGGCAACGAACTTGGCCGCTGAACCATAACCGGGGCAGTGGTCGGTGACTTTCAGATCGTTGTCGATGGTTTTGGGCACGTGAATGACGCGAAGTTCATAGTTTTCGTTCGACGCTTGTTCGCTCACGATGCGGCATGTGTCCGCACTGTCGTTTCCACCGCAGTAGAAGAAGTAACGTACGCCGTGGGCCCGGCACACCTCGAAGATTTTTTTACAGATGTCCTGCGTGGGTTTCATGCGGGTCGACAGCAATCCGGAGGAGGGGGTGGCAGCAACGGCTTCGAGATTGTGGGTAGTCGTCTCGGTCAAATCGATGAGGTCTTCTTCGATGATGCCCTGAATGCCGTGTAGTGCGCCGTAGATGCGCGTTACTTTGGGAAATTTTCGCGCTTCCTGCACAACGCCGACGAAACTCTGGTTGATGACCGCAGTCGGACCACCGCCCTGTGCTACAAGCACCTTACCTTCAAGAAGAGACATAGTTCCGATTCCTTTCATAAACTACAATTCCGTGTAGTGTCGATATTGGGTTAGCCGTTGTTCAGTTCGGCGTGATATTCCTGGAGTGACAAGACTGTCGGTGCAGACTCCCGTAAGGCGCGGATGCCCTGTACGGCTGCTTTCGCCGCTGCGAGGGTCGTCATCGTCGGGATTCCGCGTTCCAGAGCGTTTCGGCGTATCGCCTGCTCGTCGAACTTGGATTGAATACCGAGCGGCGTATTGATGATCCAGTGGATATCGCCGTTGATGATTCGATCAACGATGTTGGGACGCCCTTCGCCGACTTTGAATATTTCTTCAACTTCGATTCCGCTCTCCGAAGCGACCGCAGCCGTACCTTTTGTGGCGATTAGAGTGAAACCGAGCGCATCCAATTCCTGGGCGAGTTCCTTGGCACTGGATTTGTCCCGCTCGTTCAAGCTGAGGAATACGGTGCCCTCAGTGGGTACGTTGTTGCCGGCCGCGATCTGGCTCTTGGCAAATGCTCCACCCATGTCGCGTGAAATGCCCATGACTTCGCCAGTGCTGCGCATTTCGGGTCCGAGCAATGTGTCGACGCCCGGGAATTTGATGAAGGGAAGTACGACTTCTTTGGCGGAGACGAAACACGTTTCCGGGTCTTTCATGATGCCCAGGTCGTCAAGTGTTTTTCCGGCCATGATACGGGCAGCAATTTTGGCGAGCGGTATTCCCATGGCCTTGCTCACGAAGGGCACAGTGCGTGAGGCGCGCGGATTCACTTCAATGAGATAGATATCATCGTCACGCACGGCGAATTGGATATTCATCAGGCCAATAACGCCCAACTCCAGCGCGAGCGCACGGGTCTGCCGTCTGAGATCGGAAGAGCGTCG
>JAYGCN010000025.1:0-16006 GCA_046583315.1 Candidatus Hydrogenedentota bacterium | reverse complement strand
CGCACCCATGAGCCAGGCCATGATGCCACCGTAGGAAATATTGATCGCGAGCACGAGATCCGCGCGGTGCATGGGGGAAAGGGCGGCTCGAAACATGGGGAAGAAACGGAACCAGGATAATCCGTAGCCGCGAAACCGGAGTACTTCCACCGGCTCGTCGTGATCGAAGGATTTCATGTCGGGAAACCACGGCGCGATTACGGTGACTTCATGACCGAGAGCTGCCAAGGCACGGGAAAGATGAAGACTCACGGACGAGATTCCCCCTTCAATGGGCGGGTAATCAGCCGTGGGAATCGCTATTTTCATGGCGCGTCCGGTGATGTTTTTTCGATGATGTGATCGCCGAGTACCAGCACATCAATGCCCGTTCCCAGAAAGCAGCGAATCGCATCCTCGGGCGTGTTGACGATGGGTTCACCCATGACGTTGAAGGAGGTATTGATGACCACCGGCACCCCGCGTAGTTTTTCGAACTCTGCAATGGTGTCGTAGTAGCGTTCATTGACCTCGCGCGACACGGTCTGCACACGCGCGGTACCATCGACGTGAGTGATTGCCGGCAAAAGGGCACGTTTCTCTTTGACGACCGGGTATACAAAGAGCATAAATGGGGACGAATCGCATCCCTCAAAGTATTCATGGGCATGCTCCTGCAGGCAACTCGGCGCGAAGGGACGAAATTCCTCGCGATGTTTGACGACTGTGTTAAGGCGATCCTTCATCTCCGGATTTGTCGGATCGGCGAGAATACTTCGTGCACCCAATGCGCGCGGCCCGAATTCCATGCGCCCCTGATACCACCCGAGGATTTTGCCATCCGATATATGTTGCGCTGTCGTTGCAGCAACGTTTTCCGGCGTCGTGTAGTCCTGGTTCGTTGACTTCAAAGCAGCGCGAATCACTTCATCGCCAAATTCCGGTCCTAAGCAGGCATCTTTCATCACGTAGTTTTGTTTCGAATCGCCGAATTGATGATGCAACTGGAGCGCCGCGCCAGTCGCTATACCATCGTCCCCAGAGGCCGGCTGTACAAATATTTCCTCAAAGGGCGATTCGCGCGACAGTCTTCCGTTCATCGAGCAGTTCAAGGCCACCCCGCCTGCGAGGCATAATCTCTTCGACCCCGTGCGATCGTGTAATGCCTGAGCCATTCGCAACACGTGTTCTTCAAGCAACAGTGAGCCGAAGCGGCGATGTTCTCGTGTCGCTTCTCTACCGCTTCGCCTTTGGTGCGTGGCGGACCAAATCGTTTGTGAAACTTGTCGGAGAAATACCCTTGCCGCGATCCGGGTGAATGGTGGTACGCCATCCAGCTCAGATCCATTTTGTACCCGTCGCCATCCTCGCGAATCAACTCCGAAACGCCTCGATATACTCGGGATCACCATAACTGGCAAGTCCCATGACCTTATATTCGTCACTGGCGCGCAGAAAACCGAGGTAATCGGTAATGGCCGAGTAAAAAACGCCTAGGGAGTGGGGGTAGTCTACCGTGTGCAGGGGGCGAATCGATGTACCTTCTCCGATGCCCGTCCAGGTCGATGTAATTTCCCCGATGTAGTCGATGGAGAGCAGTGCCGCTTCGTCGAATCCGCTTGCAAGAAACGAGCTCGCGACGTGGGCGGGGTGGTGTTCCATGAAGTGGAGCTGTGTGTTGGGACTGCACAGGCTTTTCATGTCCCGGATGAATCGTGCGTTGTGCAGGATTTCATAACCCATGTAGGCGGTCGAATAAAGGGGACTGCGTAGCATCTGCGTCATGCGATACTTCCAGCGGGCGCCAATACGCAGGCCCGGACGCATATAACAGCCGAGATGTTGCACGTCTGAGGGCTTCAAACCGGCCACATCAAGGCAATACTTCACGGCTTCGCGGGGAGCACCGCCCTGGTGTTTGTTGCGGGTAATGCGTTCTTCGGCTACGGCGGCTACGACTTCTCCGTCGCACACTAGGGCCGCCGCGGAATCATGAGAACCCCAGTATATTCATCTACGACATCCACCGCTTCAACAGACTCTGGCGATTATACACGCCGTGGGTGGAGCAATCGACCTTGATGCGGAGTATTCCGCGCACCAAATGGCCTCATAAGTGTTGCTGGCGTACACATTCGGCCAGAGCGATGGCCGCGCTCACCGAGGCGTTCAGACTGGAGATGGGGCCGGAGATGGGGATGTGTACCATGTAGTCACACTTCTTTTTGACGAGGGGCCGAATGCCTTTGCCTTCGTTGCCGATGACGAGTCCTGTTCGACCGGTGAAATCGGCATCCCAAATCAGTTTTTCCCCGTCAGCATCCAATCCCGCAACCCAGAACGAGGCTTTTTGCAAGGCTTCGATGGCGCGGGGCAGGTTTGTGACCTGAATCAGGTCGATGTATTCCATGGCACCGGCTGCGGCCTTCAATACGGCGGGGGTAACCGGTGCGGAACGGTCCTTGCCGAAAATCAGCGCGGATGCCCCGCAAGCCACAGCCGACCGAGCGATGGCCCCGAAATTCTGGGGGTCTTCTATGCAGTCCAGAATGACGACGAGCGACTGCGTGCCGGAAAGGTCTCCGATCCAGGTTCCGAGGTCGAGCAAGGGAAGCGGATCGGCTTCGAGTATCACACCCTGGTGCACGCCGTCGTGCGAGAGATAATCCAGCTCGTTACGCGCCGCCCACTCAACGGGTATATCGGGTGCGGCACTAATGAAGTCGCTCTGGTTTTTTCCACCTTCGAGTAAATGCAGTCGTCGCGCGGTTCGGCGGTCAGCCTTGAGGCATTCAAGAACGGGAATGCGTCCATATACAACATCAGGTTTCACGATTCGCGCCTATTGTGGTTTGCGCATCGAGTAATCACGCATAAGCTCTTCATTGAGCTCGAGTAATTTCACCAGGCGGGAATGAAGAATATCCTGTCCCGGAACACGCTCATCATATTGATCGCCGTCTTCAAGCCAGAGATGGTGCAACAGCGGGATGGCACCCGGTTCGTTACCGAGTTTTTCCTCGACCCGTGCAAGCTGGTAAACATTCCACCAGTAATTCTTGCCGTCTTTACCATAGCGATCAATGGAGGCCGTGTAAAATTTCTTGGCCTGCTCATAACGCATCATCGAAATGTTGAATCCGCCATATTTCGAAAGGGTTGCTTCGTCGATGATATCCTGATCAGGATCATTTCCGGGAAGCTCGCTCGTGGCCCTGTCGTACATTTTGTCCATACCGCTGCCGGTGAGTAGCCAGCCGCCGCCCACGATGGCGACGATCACGACCAGCCACACGATTTTGCTCATATCCATGATGCGCTCCTTTACCTTATCCCCAAGGTTATATGATTACCTATTTAGCAAATTCTGAAAAAACGGTCCGACTACCGGGACATCGATTCCCATGTAGGTCAACCCGCCCGCGGCCAGAGCCAGCACGATGAGCGCAATGATGAGTTTACGCAGTATAATTTTGATGGAGGCCCATTTGGTCGAGCTCTTGCTCATGCCGTCGAGCTGCTGGGCGCGCTGGGTGAAGGCCTCGTGGCTCTGTTTGCAGGCATCACAGCAGAACATGCCCGTTGGGCCCTTCACTTGACACCCGCTGCAATAAGGTTTACCGCACTGCTTGCAACGTCCAATCGCCTCGAAACCGGGATGAGTCGTGCATGTTGAAGCCAAACCTGATGCCATTGCCACTTTCCTCCACGTAGAATCACTTCACTTGTAGTATTTTCCATTATGTCACTAAACGCAATTTCAATCAATATAAATGTCTTCGTTTGAATGGCTGTAGAGGCGGACTAAGGGGATTGGGGCGTTATCGCGCAATGTACACGGTGTCAATGATGCCTTCCATCGGCAAGGGTCGGTGCGTAGAAGTGCTCTTTGGTCAAGTGCAGTCCTGTTGCTGCGGAACTGGCGACGGCAGGAACGGGGCATTGGTCGTAGATGAACGCGGATGAACGCAGACAGGAGGAGCGAGAAGCGGGATCGGGGAAACAATGGGCTAGCGATTGTAAGTTGTTGTATAGGAACATTGCGTTCCTTGCACATAGTGTACCAGATTGCATGGGATTGCAAGTCATTTCAGATAGACCACCTGTTTACAAAATCGACATATTCTACCATACCAAAAACTGGACTCATTTAGAGGGACCGGACCACTATTGGGCATAACTTTTGCTTGCAGATAGTTCAGTAGAAGCGCCAACCGGCTCATGATGATCAGGTATCCCTTTGCGCATCATTTCTTTTATATCATCATATTCAGGACTATCCGCGAGGTTATTCCATTCCCACTTATCCTTCTCGTGATCATACAACTCTTCAGTTCCATCAGCATATACGATATACCTGTATCGTTCGGATCGAATGCTATAGTTCTTGTACCCGTAAGTGGTTAAGGAAGTTTTATCCCATGAGGCCTCAAGATTTTTCATCAATGCTGAGAGATCGTTCCCTTCCAGTTGTCTTTCAGTTGGTTCGCAGCCGGTTAGGGAGGCAAGCGTAGGATAAACGTCCAGCAAATTCACGGGCTTGCCGCAGGTCGAACCCGGCTTTGTCACGCCAGGCGCCACCCATACCAGATTTACCCTCGTAGCCCTTTCCCAGAGGGAGAATTTCTCCCGACGCTCTTTTTCGCCAAGCTGAAATCCATGGTCGCCTGCGCCGTTATCGCGCTCAGCGTGGCTGTGGATGGTGCAGCCGCGTCGGTACGATTCTGATGCAAGACAATACCCACGATTGCCGTAGCGATAATACAAAGCGATGATGTAACACTGCGGAAAAAAGACGAACGAGAAATATGTATACTATAACTACTCCCACAGTAATAACAAAATGCACACTGGCATAGTAAAGAAATATTTAAGTATTGTTAATGCGCCATATTTTGGTCGAAACGGAGAGAATGTCGGACGATCTTGCATTGGCGATGGCTTTCTGATTAACTTCTGTTTTTTGAGGCTTTGGGAATGTTTGGCGGTCGAACGTGCAGTTGATGGCGTGGCTGAAAGGGATTATTTGGAATGAGAGGTAGCGCATTAATTATTACGGATGGTTTGTTGGCGGAGTCGTTTGCGAAGACGGCGCATGGGCTGCTTCGGGGGAGTCGACGCTTCGAGATTGTCGGAATTATTGATCAGGTTCATGCGGGCAAGGATGCTTCGGAGGTGGTGCCACATGTGGACGCGGGGGTCGGGATTTATGCGTCGATTGACTCGGCGCTTGAAGGGTGTGCAGTGAAGCCGGAGTTGGTGATATTCGGGATTGCGACGAAGGGCGGGGTGTTTTCGGACAGTCTTCGGGAACTCGCGCTTGAGGCGATCGCCAATGGTCTGCATGTGGTGAATGGTCTGCATGACACGCTGGAGAATGATGCGGATATCGCGGTTGCGGGCAAGGCTGCGGGGGTTACGCTGCATGATGTTCGCAAACCGAAACCTTTTCGCGATCTGCATTTCTGGAGTGGAAGCATCATGCAGGTGGAGTGTCCGATTATCGCCGTGTTGGGTACGGATTGTGCCACGGGAAAACGCACGACGGCGCGGCTGTTGTGCGAGGCGCTGGTGGCATGTGGCAAGAATGCGGAAATGATTTATACGGGACAGACGGGCTGGATGCTGGGCTATGATCACGGCTTTATATTTGACTCAACGCCGAATGATTTTGTGTCGGGGGAAATGGAGCACGCGGTTGTGTCCTGCTGGAACGACAAGAAGCCGGATGTGATTTTTCTGGAGGGGCAGTCCTCTCTGCGGAATCTTTCGGGACCATGCGGTTCCGAGTTTTTATTGTCCGCGCAGGCGAAGGCGGTTGTGTTGCAACATCCGGTCGGGCGCGATGAGTTTTTGGGTTTCGAAGGAAAGGGAATGCCGTTGCCTGCGGTGTCCGATGAAATGAACCTTATCGAGAGTTACGGTTCGTCGACAATTGCGGTGACGTTGAATGCGTCGGCGGCTACGTCGGAAGAAATGGAGCGGGAGAGTGAGGCGATATCGAGCGCACATGGTATCCCGGCTGTGGACCCGTTTCAAGATCCCGAGCCGCTGATTGAGGCGGTCCTGAAGTATTGCGAGAATTTTTCGGCGAAGGGAGCGAAGTGATGAAGATTGTACGCGCGGAAGTAACGGCACTTTCAATACCGCTCAAGGCACCGTTTACGATTGCGTTTCACACGACCACGGACGCGGAATTGATTCTCGTGAAATTGGTGAGCGACGGGCCGCATATCGGCATCGGCGTGGCGGCACCTTTTGGGGCCGTGACCGGGGAATCCTTCGACGTGTGCAAGGATGCGCTGGAGAGTCGGTTGCCGAACTGGATTGAGGGGCGGACACTGGAGCACCCGGATATTTTTTGTCGCGAGGCGGTTGATCAGTTTTCGGGATTGCCTGCGGCACGCGCGGCGATTGATATGGCGTTGTACGATCTTTGGGGCAGGATGCTGGACAAACCGGTCGTGGAATTGTTGGGGCGCGCGCATTCGAGCATGCCGACGTCGATGACGATGGGCATTCGCACGATGGAGGAATCCCTTGCGGAGGCTACAGCGTTTTTGGGCATGGGCTATACCGTGCTGAAAGTGAAAGGCGGATCGAATATCGAGCATGACGTGGAATTGCTGAGCAAACTGCGCGAGAAATATGGTGATTCCATTGTATTGCGATCCGATTTGAATCAGGGGTACACGAAAGACACGCTTAAAGATTTTATCGAGCGCACGCAGGCGCTTAACCTGGAAATGATCGAACAGCCGTTTCCGGTGGACGCGATTGAGGACAACTTTGCGTTTCCCGAAGCGGAACGGATGCGATTCGCGGCTGATGAGAACGCGTGCAACGAAACGGATGCGCTCAGTCTCGCCGACCCGCCTCACGCGGCTGGCATTATCAACATCAAGCTGATGAAGTGCGGGGGAATTTATTCGGGACTGCGCATGGCGACGATCGCGGATGTGGCCGGACAACAAACGATGTGGGGATGCATGATCGAGAGTGTCGTTGGATTATCAGCGGCACTGCACGCAGCCTTCGCGCGACCCAACACGGGCTACCTCGACCTCGACGGCGATTGGGATCTCGTGGAAGATATCGCGACGGGAGGCATGCATCTGGAGAACGGAATACTTCGCACGGTGGACGCGCCTGGACTGGGTGTGACTTTGAAAAACGATTAGCGTTTATGGGGTGTCGCTGAGCAGTGCTTTGACATTCGTTTCGATTTCTTGAGCACTGCTTTCCCAGAAGCCCGCTTCGACCATCTGAACAATGCCTTCCCGATCAATCAGGACGACCGCGGGATAGCCGAGCCTGGCAAGCGGCAGGGGGAGTACATTTTTCGCGCCGTCGGTTGTCCCGCCGTATAGGGTCGTATATTGGGTGTCGAATTCTTTTCGGAATTTCTTTATCTTCTTGATGTTTTTGGATTTGTCGTCGCCGAATTCGAAGGCGATACTCACGATTTCAAGGCCTTGTTCGCCGTATTTATCGTATAGTTCGCCAAGGAACGGAGCTTCGCGTCGGCAGGGTCGACACCACGTTCCGAAAAGGTCGACGAGCAGGACTTTTCCTTTATATTGGTCGTCTTCGTTCGTGACGACCTTGCCCTTGAGGTCGGGGAAGCTGAACGAGAAGCCGTTTTCAACGAGGTCGGCTTTGGCCACCTCCGCCATATCCCTGATTTCTTCCTCAGTGGGGACGGCAGTCGCGGGAAGGGCTAGAAGAATCGAAAAGGCAACTATAGCGGGCGCAATGGCAGAAATGGCATGTCTCATGGTTGTACTCTCCGCGTTAGAATGATTTCCTATTGGACTAGAGGGAGATTGAGATCGTTTCAATTACTTTAATGCGACCAATGCATCTTCGAATATTTCCCAGGTGCGTTGTATGTCTGCTTCGGTGTGGGCGGCGGACACGAAGAGGTTATGGTGCGAGGTCATGAAGAGGCCGCGTCGTGTGCATTCGCCCATGAGCGCCTGATGAAATGCAATGCCGTCTTCGTGGATGGCGTGCAGGTAGGGCATGGAGGGCACGCCGGTCACGCGCAGTTCGTGCCCGTGGTTGTTTGCGATGTCGACCATGCCGTCAAAGACTTTCTTTCCGGTGTTCATAATTTTCGTCGGCGCATCGATGCGCTTCAACTCTTTGAGACAGGCGAGTGCTGCGGCCATCGGGCCTGCCGAGAACCAGAAACTCCCGGTCTGGAAAATATTGGTCGCGGCGTCTTTTAGTGCGTCCGTGCCGACGAGTGCCGCAATGGGGTAGCCGTTCGCGATGGCTTTGCAAAAACAGATGAGATCGGGTTTGTATCCGAAATATTCGCTTGAGCCGCCCATGTCGATTCGGAATCCGGCGCGCACGTCGTCGCAGATGGAAATGACATCGTGACGTTTGAGTAGGTCGTGCACACCGCTCCAGTATCCTTCGGCGGGCAGTTCGTTATCTTTGAATACCGGATGGTGGTAGGGCGATGAAATGAAGGCCGCGACGTCGCCGGAATGCTCATCAAGGGATGCCTCCAGCGCGGCGATGTCGTTCCAGGGGATGCGAATGACATTCGTGTGGTCGTCTTCCATAATGCCTGCGCGACCAGCGGCTTGCATCCAGGGCGACGCGCCGTGGTAGCCGTCCGTGATCGCAATAATTTTTGTGCGGCCCGTTGCGGCGCGCGCGGTCAAGACGGCCATGTTGGTGACATCGTTCCCGTTTTTGGCGAAACAGGCCCAGTCGGCCACGGGAATCATGTCGACCATAGTTTCGGCGAGTTCTATCATGACGGGAGAGGCGAGTGTGCAGGTATCGGCGAGCGCAATCTGCTTTTGGAAGGCTTTAGTGACGAGTGGGTTTCCGTAACCGAGGATCATCGGGCCGTAGGCGCACATGTAGTCGATGTATTCATTGCCGTCGGCATCCCAAAATCGCGCGCCCTTCGCGTGGTCACAATAAAACGGGTAGCTGCCAGCTGGTTTTTGGGAGACCGGATTGAAATGCCCATAGATGCCGCCCGGAATCACGCCCTGTGCGCGATCATAGAGGGCCTGACTCTTGGTATACGTAAATGTCTCAGCGATTTCTGTTTTATTGGGCATCATGATTCTCCGTCGAATGATTCTAACGCAAGTGTAGTCTCAGAATGTGACACATTCGGTGATAGCGTTGCAAATCATAGATCATAAGGAACGGTATTTCAGCATTTATGGGCACCTTTGATTCTATGCTGCAATTGTGTTTAACTCGATATCGACTGCTTCTGGAGAACCCTGCGATGGAATTTGAGTTGAGTGAAGAACATCGGATGTTGAAGGAAATGGTGGCGCGTTTCGTGGAGGACGAGCTATTACCGCTTGAAGAGCGCGTTCTGGAGCGTGAGGCGTCCGGGCAGGGAACCATGTTGACGATGGAGGAGCGTGCTCGCATTGATGAGCGTTCAAAAGAACTGGGGCTCTGGGGACTGGACGCGCCGGAAGATGTAGGGGGAGCCGATTTGCCCGCCGTTGCACTCATCGGTGTCAACGAAGAATTGGGGCGTACGATTACGCCGTATGTTTTGCCGCCGGATTCTCCGAACCTGCGCATGCTGATGGCGACTGCGAATGATCGGCAACGTGAACAGTATCTGGCGCCATACGTGTCGGGAGGCACGGTTTCGGCAATAGGGATATCGGAACCTGGAGCGGGTTCGGATCCGGCAGGCATGACGACGACCGCGGTTCGTGATGGCGATGAGTGGGTTTTGAACGGACGTAAAATATGGATCAGTCGCGCGGCCGAAGCGGATTTCACGATTGTCATGGCGGTAACGGATCGAGAGAAGGGATCGCGTGGCGGAATCTCGGCCTTCTTGGTCGACAAGGAGACACCCGGTTTTATTGTGGAGCGTCGGATCCCGATGATCGCCGGCGTATCGACATACGAAGTCGTGCTGGATGATTGCCGTGTTGCGGACTGGAAACTGCTCGGTGAAGAAGGGCAGGGATTCGCGCCGATGCAGTTACGACTGACGACGCGGCGACTTGAGATGGCCTCGTGGTGCATCGGCATGTCGCAACGCGCGCTGGACATGATGTGTGAATACGCGCCACAACGGTCGACCTTCGGAGCGCCACTCTCGGAACGCCAGACGGTGCAAAACTGGGTGGCGAACGCGGCGATGAAAATTCACGCGTGCCGATTGATGGCGTATGACGCGGCATGGAAGTGGGATCAGGGGCGAAGTGTGCGCTCGGAAATTTCGATGGTAAAGGTCTACGCCACGGAAATGGCGTGGGAAACGGTGGACAATGCGATGCAGATGTTCGGCGGTATGGGCGTATCCAAAGAGATGCCGCTGCAATTGATGGCGAGTTTGATTCGAAACATGCGGATCTATGATGGCCCCTCAGAGGTTCACCGTTGGGTCGTCGCGCGAAAGTTGTTGGGTGTGCGTAGATGACTGACAAAGGAAAACTAAAATGGCAACACTGACTCGGGACGGCGTTACGCTGTACTACGAAGTGCATGGAGACGGTCCGGCCATTTTGTTGACGCATGGTTTCTCGGCTACGTCACAAATGTGGCAGGGTCAGATAGAGTTGTTGTCGCGTGACCACAAACTGATTGTGTGGGACATGCGTGGTCACGGTCGGAGCGATTATCCGGAGGATCTGTCGGCCTATACAGACGCCCACACCGTCGCGCATATGGCGGCGATACTGGATGCCGAAGGCGTGGAGAGGGCGACCATCGGCGGCCTTTCTCTTGGAGGCTATATGTCGCTTGCGTTTCACGATGAACACCCGGCTCGTGTAAGTGCGCTGATGATTATTGATTCGGGACCAGGCTACAAGAGTGATAAAGGGCGGGATGCCTGGAATGCGAACTGCGAAGCCACCGCACAGGATTTCGAAGCGAAGGGATTGGCTCGTTTAGCGGATCGAAGTGCGGAAATGTCTTCGAGTATGCATCAATCAGCCGAGGGCCTCGCCAAGGCGGCACGTGGCATGATGGCGCAACAGGATTCGCATGTGATTATGTCGTTGCCAAACATCAACGTTCCTGCGTTGGTCTTGGTCGGAGCGGATGATGAGGCTTTCATTGCGCCCGCAAACTACATGGCCGGAAAAATCACCAATGCGCAAAAGGTGGTCATCCCAGATGCAGGCCATGCGTCAAATATCGATCAGCCTGAAGCCTTCAACACAGCCGTTGAATCATTTCTGAAATCCCTCGACTAATCCTCGTCCTGCACGATATGCTCTTCTTTGTAGAAACGCGCGTAAATGGCGAAGAGTACTGCCGTCGTCCCCATGAATCCCGCGAAGAAAAGGTGATACGCCGGGCCTTCAAGTTTGCTGGTGCCGTCTGGATTCTGAATGATCTGGTTGACGGCTGCGGTGAAAAAATTTCCCATCGAGATCGATAGATAAAAGAGTGCCATAACGAGAGACTTCATGCGTTTGGGCGCTTGTGTGTAGGAAAACTCCATGCAGGTAATCGAGACCATCACCTCCGCGACGGTGAGCAGCAGATAGGCCAACAGTTGCCAGCTGATATGAGGTGTGAATCCCGCCTGGATACGTTGCTCGCACCACGCCGTGACGAGGAAGGGTGTCGCCGTCAAGAACATGCCCATCGTCATCTTGCGCATCGCCGTGAGTTCGAAGATGCGACTCATAAAAGGGTAGATGCCGTAGGTGAACACGGGAATGAGGACGATAATGAGGAAGGGGTTGAAGGCCTGAATTTGTGATGAGAGCAGTTCGATGCCGAATACGTTCTTGTCCATGTGTTCGGCTTGCAGAACCCAGGTGCTGCCCATCTGATCGAAGAGCGACCAGAATGCGGCGACGAAAACGTAGATTAGCGCGAGTCGCAGGAGGACGCGACGACCGTCGGGGCCCGTGATGTCGCGCACATACGACATACCCGTGGGTTGGATGTGAATGAATTTGTGTCGGCCAAGCCAGAAGGTGATCGTGGCCATGAGCATGAAGACACCGGGCACGCCGAACGCGACCTTGGGGCCGTAACGCTCGAGCAACCAGGGAATAAGCAGCGAAGACGTGGCCGAGCCGACGTTAATCCCAAGATAGTACCAAGAGAAGGCTCGGGACAGCAGATTCTTGTTACTCTTTCCGAATTGGTCGCCAACGTGTGATGCCACGCAGGGTTTAATTCCGCCGGAACCGACCGCGATGAGGGTCAGGCCCAAAAAGAGCCCGACTTTTGTGTCGTTGATGGCGAGTGCGAAGTGGCCGCCGCAATAGACGAGTGACAGCAGGATAATGGTTCGGTACTTGCCCAAAAAGGCGTCGGATACGACCGCTCCGATGATCGGCAAAAAGTAGGCAGTGGCGGTAAATAAGTGGAAGTAAGAGGTCGCGTCTTCGTTGGAAAAGGTGTCTGGTTCACCCGCTCCGTTCACGAGGTATTGCGTCATGAAAATGACAAGAATGGCGTGCATGCCGTAGAAACTGAAGCGCTCGGCGACATCGTTGGCAATGATGTAGGGTATGCCGCGGGGCATATCGGTCGAAGGAACGGGGGCAGTGCGATACTGTGTCATGGGCGCATTGTATCAGAATGAATTGGAGAGTACCCCTTCAATTTATAATGGCTGAAAATCGTTCACTCCTCACCAGGATGATATTTCTTAAGCAGGGTATTCGCGATGTCCTCTTCGGTGAAGGCTACTTTCTTCATGCGGTCGTCGGCGAAGAGCGCGGCCTGATCTGCGAAATGGGGAGAGTCTTCGCGCCCGCTTTGGCTGTAGGCTACCACGGAATAGGCCTTCGGAGTTTCGCCGAAGTCCACCGCAAAGACCCAGCTGTCACCTGTGCGTGCGCGACGTTTGCCATCCGGATCGTCCTTGTATCCCAGGATTCTGAACGATCCCATGGCGCCGCCCCCGCCACCGATAGGCAGATCGACCTTATCCCCGAATCGAATCCGGTGCACATCGCCCCAACTTACGTCGATGCGTCCCCATTTCTCGATTACTTCACTCACGGCCTCGCGAAATGCTTCCACAGCGCGATCCGTATCAGCCAAACCGTCGGGCGTCTCAATCGGGTTGTCGTAGTCCCATGGCGTGGAGAATAGTTCGTCCGCAGTTTTGCCTTTCCGGTATTTCGTCAACCATTCCTGGAAAATGACACTGCCTACACTTTCGCGCGTGGTCGTATCGTCCCAGGACTCCAGCAGGCTCATGGCCTGCGTCTCGGGATCGTTGAATGATTGGCCAGCCAGGGCATTCAGCAGATCATCTTTGACCCGCTCAGCCGTGATTGATCGTTGGCTAAACTTTGCTGCGACGACATCCTCAAGACTGAACTTCCGATCGTTATGAATCAGGTGCATCGAATGTTGTGAGCGAAAGCTGAATCGTGGTTCAGGAAAATAGTCAGGGAATTGTTCGGGTCCCATTACCGCATTCAGATTCGTATGATGCGGCGAACTGTTCGAATTCATGATGTAGCCGCCTTTCGGATTCTTTAACTGAGGAAGATCCTCGGCAGCTACGAATTCGGTCCACATCTGATTCGATTTCGTCACATGCACCGCTTCGTCCTGATGCGAACCAGACGTGAGTTTAGGAATTGACCCGTTCCAGCGATAATAGATATTGCCATCGGCGTCAGCATATCCGGTGTTGAACATGGGCATAATCAGCTTGTCCAGTTCCGCGCGCCACTCCTCATAGTTGGTCGCCTGACCCAGCCGATACCAGTGCTGGTAATAGCGAAAATCAAAATATGCCGCAGGGCGATGCACATATACCAGTTCCTCACCAATATGAATCACCGGCCCCCATTCAGTATAACGAAACGTGCGATTCTGTGACACTTCAACGCCGTGTGCATCTGTGTATTCAACCGTCGATGTCTCGGTCGAAATCGGGTGTGATGTTCCGTCCAGCATGTAGCGATTGGGATCGCTTTTGTCCCGATCAAGAGCATAAATTTCTTCAATATCAGGATAATTCACGGTATGCGTCCAGCCCAGGTGTTCGTTGAACCCGGTCGTCAACACCGGCCGCCCGATGAAGGTCGACCCATAAAAATTCAGCTTTCCCGGTATCGTGACGTGCGCTTCGTAATACGTCGCCACCTCCGACCAGCCCTGATGCGGATTGCCCATCAATATCGCGTGACCCGTCGTTGTCCGGTCTGGAGTAAATGCCCACATGTTTGAGCCTTCCAGATTATCTTCGTCGTTCGCCAACGCCGACTCGCCACCGGACAACTTACTCTTCAATTTCTTTACAATCCCACCACGATTCAATGAGAAGCGTGACACGCCCGTCAGTCCATGCGCCGCGACGTCATACTTCGTAACTGGTTGAACAAAATCAGGCAACTCATCCCGGTGCAGTTCGATGTAATAATTGAGGCCTTCCGCGAAGCCTTCGGTTGCCTGCTGCCAGTCCTTGTCCAAATCCTTAAAGGTCTCTTTGGCTCGTGCGTAAATTCGGTATTGTTTGTTCCAGAAATCCGTCTCGATATTCGAATCTGTGGCTCCCAGATACTTCGCGCTTTCTCCGCGGGCACGAATGATCAGTTTCATGATCGTGACCATGTGGTCTTCTGCCTGCGCATAGGCCAGACCAAATCCCATTGCCCGTTCGTTTTCCGCCAGGATGTGGGGTACCCCGTATTCGGTTCTACGAATCACCACTTTTTGTGCGAGTCGCGGATCGGCCGACGCAATCGACGTTGCCATCACGCACACGATTAGTGAAAGAGTACCCAAAATGCGTAGGCAAAGGTTCATGTCGGTTACCTCGATGTGGTTATGAACGAAAAATTGCTAGTAGAGACATAAGTATAGGGAATTTGTTCGAAAAATCAATATCCATTACGGGTTTGCTTGTCAACTTGGGGCTCAGCGATTTCTTTGCGTGTGTTAATGGCGTCCCGTCCAGGTAAGTGGCGCGTGGTCCTACAGACTGTACGGGGGTGTTGCGTGGATATTTTGTCGATTATGGAGCCAGGAAACAATAGGTATTTGCTTGACAAAGTACGACATAAGTGCTTGTTACTTTGAGAGTTATTGGATTCAGGCGTATCACATCCGTAATTCACGTAATTCTAGTTCATTGCCCCGCTTAGTGGATTCAATTTGCGATTAAACCTTTTCGTTTACCGGATTGTCGTACTAGATAGTGGAGAGAAATAGTCCGTGACCAATGTGTGATACGAGGGATAGTTCAATGAAAATTCTAAACATGACCTGCCTTAGCATTTTGATGTTGACGGTGTTCTCGGAGATTTTGCCCAACTCTTCCCAAGCCGAGGAAGCGTCAGATATCAGGAGTCCACGCCTGCGCGCGCTCGCTGCTGAGCTTGAACGTGGTGACCGCAAAGCACTCGATAAATTCTGGCGCGATATGGAACATGAAACGACACCACTGATCGAAACGATTGAAGATGATCCGACGCATGTCTTGGTGAGTGTGGTCTGGCGAGGTGATAAGGACACCAAGAACGTATTGTTGGTCGGGACTCTGGCAAGGGGACATTCTTTGGAGAGTACCTTTGAACGGTTGGGCAAGAGTGATCTTTGGTACATCACGTATTGGACACGCAGGGATCTTCGTGCGACCTATCAGATTTCACCGAACGATGCCATGATTGACGTGCCCATGAACGACGCGGTAGCCGTGGCCAAACAACGTAAAAACTATCGACGCGATCCGTTCAACCCGAATAAGTACGGAGGCTCGTTGGTTGAATTGCCTGACGCACCAGCGCAACCGTGGATCGAAAACAATCCTGATGCGCCACGAGGAGAGTTGGAAACCCAAAAGAAGTTTAGCAGTGCCATCCTGGGAAACGAATGCCGGATCAGTGTCTATCTTCCGCCGAATTACGACCCGTCTGCCGAAGCGTATCCCACGTGTCTCTTTTTCGACCTCTCCATCTATACGACCGTTGTGCCCACACCGCGAATTCTGAACAATCTGATTCATGCGAAGAAAATCCCGCCTGTAGTAGCGGTATTCGTCGGGAACGCAAAGGGTATGCGCAATGATGAGCTGCCCTGC
>JAYGCN010000334.1:0-2381 GCA_046583315.1 Candidatus Hydrogenedentota bacterium | reverse complement strand
CTTTTCAAACGGCTCGTGCGAAACCCCGCGCTCCATCACCACCTCAAACTGACTCAGCCCGCGTTTCGCATCTTGTGCGTCCATCTCCCGCGACTGTTCCAGCCCCGACTCCATCGCCAAAATATTGCGAAACGTAAGCTGCTCCCGGCCTTTACCTGCGATCTCCGGAACGAGTTCTACAAGAGGCTGATCCAACCCTTTGATATAGCCTCTCTCAATCGCGCGCCCCACAACAAAGGCAAACGGACTCTTCGTGGCGCTGTACATCTGTTGCACATCCGCGCGCGTTTTTCCGCCCCAATACTTTTCGTAAACGATCTTCCCGTCGCGAGCAACCAGCAGGCTTTCCGAACCGCCTTCTTCTGCGATAGCCGCAGCCTTATCCAACGCATCCGCCGAAAGCCCTACTGATTCGGGCGCTGCTTGCGGAAAGGGATTCAGATCCAAGCCATGCCACGCTTCGGTAGGTTTTTGTTCAATGGGTCCGAGAACAGAGGAGAGTACAATGAGAGCCGATTGGCCGAGTATCGTGATGGAGAGCATTATGTTATTGATTCCCTGTGTCTACGTGAATTGATTTCCGAGTCGTGCCACCGACATTAGTTACTGTTGGCCTTGGCGCTCCCTTCTCCTTGGTGTCGAGGTCTGCAGCCCGAATAGTAACCGATTCAGAAAGTCCGCGTCCTGAAACGCCTGGCTCGTCCCTTGACGCACCACCACCAGGTTCAACGAAGGAACGATATAAAGCCGTTGCTTATCCTTTCCCATGGCCGCAACGGTGTCAGCGGGAATACGCGGAGCCTCTGGATCATCCCCATCGTCCAGCCCGATGAGCCACCAATTCAAACCGTAGATAGGGTTTGCTTCTGTCCCCACAAAACACTGCTTCAACTTTTCGGTCGGAATAATCGTTTTTCCATTCCACGAGCCGCCGTGCAAAATGAGTTTTCCATACTTGGCCCATTCCCTCGCCGACAGAAAGGCCCCAAAAGGCAGTTGAGGGTTGCCCGCCTTGTCGCTGCGCCAAAGTCCAATATCCAAGCCAATGGGATCGAGTACGCGCCGCTTCAAATAGGCAAGCACCGTCTCCTCTTTCCCGGCGGCATCAAGCTTTCGGCGTAACAACTCACCAAAGGCAAACAGGTGACTTGGGCCGTAATAAAATCCTTCCCCTGCATCGTGCCGCATCTCAAGCCCCAGGACATAGTCATACTTATTATTCTGCGAAGGGCCCCGAAGAACAGCAGTAGCCGGATCAAGACCGCTCGTAAAGGTCAACAAATGCCGGATAGTAATCGTTGACTTGCGCGGATTATCTTTCCATTCGTTCAGCGTATCCGCAGCAAGCTCGTCCAGCGACAACAGCCGGTCTTCTTCGGCGCAGATCGCCGCGACACCCCAAAAACTCTTCGTCCCGCTTGCAAGCCGATGGATCGTGTCGGCGCCGTGCCCGTTGTGATACTCCTCATAGATCACTTGGTCGTTAATCATGACCAGTAGGGATAAGCCATCCGAGCCTTCACTATAACTGGATGCGAGTTCGCAGTTTTCCTGCGTGATCGTGATCGAAGGTACTTCTTCCTCCTCATTTGCGTAGACACCCTGCGCGAATCCAAATCCGATCAGCATGATCAATGTCACGACCATAGGTGTGTGCAGATGACGCCGCAATCTGGATTTTTTGTCAAGCAGATTCTTCATTCGTCAAACCTCTTTACGGTTATCAATCCCGATGATGCTCGTGTTCTTCATAATGTTTGCGCAACAGGTCGTCCCCGAAATCGTTCGACGGTTCGCGCAGAATTGTGTGAATGTGATTGCTGTATTGTGATCGGTCGGGACGTCGTCCCACGAACACGTTGTCATACTCAATCAATACCGAAGGTCCGTGCACACGAAAATAGACATTACTCTTCTCGTCAACCGAACCCATCCACGCGAAGTGTAATGTTTCCTCGCCATCCGCTATAATTTTCGCACGTTGGGCCGTCGCGATATCCTCGGGAGCATTGTCCAGATATTCGTTAATGAGAATCCACAATAGTTGTCGCTGCGGGTCCGTCAGTTCGGAGGCAGTAATCCCCTCCATCGTATCCAGCGTGCCCCCTGCACCGGGACCTTCAAACATGGCAGCGGGAATCGTTTCTGCTAACACAACCTTTCCCCGTTGTTCCGGGTCAAGCGATTTCATCAAGGAAAACGCCTTTTCGCGCTTCTCACTGAATACACGCATACCCTCATGCTCACCCTCCAGCACCACTTCCGGTTCCGCACCAAAAAACATCGGCGTCATACTCGATTGTCCATTGACCGACATGAAGTTGACGGCCAGGTGATGCCCATCCAGTTGCCATCCCCACGGTTTTTCGGCATCTGGTGTT
>JAYGCN010000272.1:0-3381 GCA_046583315.1 Candidatus Hydrogenedentota bacterium | reverse complement strand
GCGCGTAACCGTGCGAGCGCACGCAACTACGCCATTCTTGCTGATTTGAATACGAAGCCACGAACCACCTATCTGGCGAAAATCACGAATCCGAATCCGGAGATTAAAGCGTAAGTTATGGCTATTACGAACAGAGATCATGAAGACCTGAAGCCGGTCGCTCCGATTATTGAGCAACCGCATGACTATGAGTCCATTTCCGACGCTGTCGGATCTGTTATCTTGTCGCGACCCCAGCCGGTGGGCTGGTGGATCATGCTGGGTATCGGCATGTTTTTCACCTCGATTCTGGGCATCTCGGTTGCGTACCTGTTCCTGGTGGGTACGGGTAGCTGGTCCGTGAATATCCCGGTCGCGTGGGGTTTCGCCATCGTGAACTTCGTTTGGTGGATTGGTATTGGTCACGCCGGTACGCTGATTTCGGCTATTTTGCTTTTGCTTCGACAGGAATGGCGTAACGCCATTAACCGCTTCGCGGAAGCCATGACGATTTTTGCCGTGGCCTGCGCGGGTATGTATCCGCTTCTTCATCTGGGTCGTCCCTGGGTCATGTTCTTTATTCTTCCGTATCCCAACACGATGGGTCTTTGGCCGCAGTTTCGCAGTCCCTTGCTTTGGGACGTGTTCGCCATCTCGACCTATGCGAGCGTATCTATTCTTTTCTGGTACTTGGGTCTTATTCCCGATTTTGCGATGTTGCGTGACCGGGCCAAGAATATCTGGGTAAAACGCATCTACGGCGCGGTTGCTCTCGGATGGCGTGGTTCGGCCCGCCACTGGCATCGTTACGAAATGGCGTCCCTTTTGTTGGCTGGTCTCTGTACGCCGCTTGTGGTCTCCGTACACAGTATCGTGTCCTTCGACTTCTCCACGGGCATCGTTCCGGGTTGGCACACGACGATTTTTCCGCCCTATTTTGTGGCCGGGGCCATTTATGCCGGGTTTGCGATGGTGTTGACGATTCTGCTTCCGGTCCGTAGCTGGTATAACCTGAAAACACTGGTTACCGATCACCACATTGACAATATGGCGAAGGTGATGTTGGGGACGTCGCTTATTGTGGCGTACGGATATACCACGGAAATATTTTTCTCCTTTTACACGGGTAGCAAGTACGAAGCCTTCATGATGTGGAATCGCATGTGGGGACCGTATGCGCCTTCGTACTGGGCACTGATCTTTTGCAACATTCTTATCCCGCAATTGCTTTGGATAAAACGGGTTCGGACTAACGTCTGGATTCTCTGGGGCATCACGATCATCATCGGAATCGGCATGTGGCTTGAGCGCTACGTGATCATTATTACGAGTTTGACCCGAGACTTCATGCCGTCTGCATGGGGAACGTACCACGGGACACCCTGGGACTGGGGTATCTACCTCGGAACGCTGGGTTTCTTCACTACTTGTATGTGCTTGTTTGTTCGATTCCTTCCGGCACTGGCGGTTCACGAAGTACGTGTTTCGCAGCATAAAATTTCAGGGAAAAGCCACCACTAGAGGTTAAGGTAGGAAAATGCACGAAGACAATAACGAAAATAAAGTATTCGGCACCATCGCGGAGTTCGACGATCCTGATGTGCTGATTGCGGCAACCACATCGGCCTATCACAAAGGATACCGATCGATGGATGCGTATTCGCCGTTTCCGATCCATGGACTTGACGACGCGCTTGGCATAAAGGAGACGAAGCTGCCGTGGTTCACGCTGGCTGCGGGTCTCACGGGTGCGTGTACCGGATTTGGAATGCAATGGTTTGCCAGTGTGGTTCACTACCCCTACGACATCGGCGGGCGCCCCTATTTCAGTTGGCCCTCTTTTATTCCGATTACCTTTGAGTTAAACATTCTGTTCGCGTCTTTCACGACGGGATTGGTGATGCTTGCGCTCAATGGTTTGCCGTTGCCGTACCACCCCGTGATGAATGCGCCCAATTTTGAACGTGCAACGAGTGATCGTTTCTTTTTGTGTATCGAAGCGACGGACCCGCTGTACAACACGGATGCGACGCGTGAATTTCTCGAAGGTCTTGACGATAAGCCCCTCGAAGTATCGGAGGTGGCTGAATAATGAAACACATTAGGTTGAAACAATGGCTGGCTTGGGGTGTGAGCGTTTTCGTCCTGACTGGATGCCACTGGGATCTTTGGGATCAGAAACGCTACGAGCCACTCGAACAAGGCGACTTCTGGGGTGAAGGCGAATCGGCCTCCCGGAATTTGGTTGAAGGCACGGTGCCTTACCAGGGCGCCAAGCTGGACACTGCGTACTATGCCGGCATGGACGCCAACGACGACTTCATCACGCAACTGCCGAGTCAGGTGGTACTGAGCCGTGAGTTGCTCGTGCGCGGGCAGGAACGCTTTATGATGTACTGTTCTCCCTGCCACGGCGCGCAAGGGCTCGGCAACGGAATTATCCCGAAACGTGGATTTCCGAATCCCCCGTCGTACACGGACCAACGTCTGCTTGAAGTGCCTATTGGTTACTTCTTTGACGTGATGACCAACGGTTTCGGCCGGATGTATAGCTACAAGTCCCGTGTCACCGTTGAAGATCGTTGGGCAATCGCATCCTATATTCGCGTGCTGCAATTTAGACAAAATGCAACGCCCGATTTAATGTCTGAAGAACTTTTGACGGAGGCCAAGAATCCTCCATCGCCCGAATCCGGCGCCCATGGCGAGGACCACGGTGATGATGCTGGTGAAAGTCACGAAACCAATAATGAAGAAGAGGTTCAAGGTGAGCACTAATTCCGTACCAAATAGTCTGCTTCGCATGCGGGGAACATCATTTGTTGTTGCCGGCGCCGGCGTAGGAATTTCCGTAATCGTGGCGTTGGTTGCGAAAGATTCGCAACTTATTTTCCAGGCTTTCCTGTACGCATGGATACTTTCCTTCGGGTTGGCCATGGGTTCTCAAGGCATGTTGTTCATGCACCACATGACGGCAGGCGCTTGGAGTTTTCCCATTCAACGTATGCTTGAGGCCTCCTCGCGAACGATATTTGTACTCGGAAGTATTTTTCTGCTGGGCTACGTTGGCACCGTCGCCTTCGGTATCAATCACAACTACAACGTATGGATCGATTCCGACAATCCAATCGTTCAGTCGAAAAGCTGGTGGTTGAATCTTCCCTTCTGGACGATTCGCTCGGTCATCTACATTGTTGTCGCGATGGGTATGGCACGCTTATTCTCAAACTGGTCCAAAAAACTTGACGACACGGGTGACGCGCTGATTACGCTGAAATTCCGCAAGGCTGCTCCGGTATGTCTTCTGGTATATTGCGCTATCATGACCTTTGCTCCGCTGGACTGGGTAATGTCACTGGAGCCGGAGTGGTTCTCCACGATTTACGGTCCGCTATTTGCCAT
>JAYGCN010000214.1:0-34228 GCA_046583315.1 Candidatus Hydrogenedentota bacterium | reverse complement strand
GCCGAATAGCCAATCGAAGAACGGAAGATGGACGGCGAAATTCTTGTCTATGGCTTCTTTCTCTGCGCCGTGATGCCAGTGATGGAACTGGGGTGTCACGAACAACCACCGTAGCGACCCAAATTCGAATCGAATGTTCGCATGGATGAACGTCGCCTGGATGCTGACGAATACGACATAGGTGAACAGAGCGGTCTCTGAGAATCCGAGGATGTAAATCGGGATGTAAGTGAGGCCGCGGGTTACGCCTATATCAACAATGTGCACGCGTGATCCGGCCAACCAGTCCATGGTTTCGGCGGAATGATGCACAGCGTGAAAGCGCCACAATACGGGGATCACGTGAAACATTCGATGTACCCAATATTGCGTTAGATCGGTGAACACCAGTATGGCCGCGAACTGAACGATGAAGGGCAGTGCGCCTATACGCATCTGAATGGTCTCGCTTGCGGCCTAGTCGAAGAAAACCATTGCGGGGTTCATGGTTAATATTGTGGTAGTCTGCAGAAGGAATGAACTGATGAAAAAGTAGGCCAAATCGGTTCTCCACTCGCTGCGAAGTATGCGCTGCTCAGGTTTACGCGCGAACATCCTTTCCATCGGGATGAATGCGACCGAATACAGAATTAAGTTGAGTAGAAACCAATCGAGCCCAAAGAATAATCCGTCGTCTTCAGTTCGGGTGATCGGAACTTTTGAGCCGCCCAATAACGCCGCGATGAGGACGAGCGTGATGCCGGTCATGCCCATCCGTTTTCGTTGTCTCAGCACGACGGACAAGACTCCCAGCAGAAAAGCGGACACGAGCACGGTATGGAGCAGTGCGCGAACATAGGGGAGGGGGTAGAGGCTTCGAAGTTCCGGCACCGTGAGCACGGTCGGGTATAAAAAGCAGAGAACGGTTCCGAGTCCCAAGGCTCCCAGTGCGATCTACGCGGTGCCGCTAATCCACCCCGAGCCGAATTTTCTTGAAGAAGGGGTAGTCATCTCTGGTCGCCGCTCGATTCGAACGGATCGTTGACCTCCGCAACACCGGAGCGATTGATGAACGCCGTATCATCCTGTCGAGGCTGCAAACCCGTCAGCCGCGTAATGATCCGTTCCAGCGATTGGAAGAAATTGGTGGTGTCCAGGTTCTCGTTGCACCAGCCAAAGGTGATGCAGTAATGCTTGTTGTACGGCTCCGCGTGGTGTTTCAGGTGCTGCCTCCGACCTAGAATCAGGCCGAAATCTTGAAGCCACTTTATCCATCGGGGTGGATGGCTCATGTGCGCCCATTGATGAATCTGGTTTGTCGGTAGCGCGGCGATACCGAAGACCGCAAAGAAGAGTGCGCAGATCCGCCCGGCACTTGAATCCAGAGGCAAGGTTAGACCGAGAATCAGAAAAGGTGCAACGAGCATCGCGACATCCCCGTTCGCATCGATAAAATCCCGTCGCAATAAATCGTCTGGATTCACGTGATGTACGCGGAACGGTCGAAGCAGTCGCCGTCCAAGGACTGGCATGGTATCCCTTCCCCAGGTGTCGGCAAACCAATGAAGCATGCCGGACATGAAATCGGCGGCGAACATCGCAAGGATACACACGACAGGGGTCGACCAAGTGAGCATGTCCGGAGTAAGCGAGAAACGAAACACGAGAGCGATCACGAGTCCGATGGCAGCCAGGATACTCGCGAGTTCAATGGCACGTGACCCTAAACTCATCGTGTCGTGTTGTGGAGTCGTTTCGTTCATTTGCGACCTTCTGCATTATTCAATAGCGTAGCGCTAAATCGCGATATCAATCGTACCTTATCGACCTATCACGATTCAGCCTTGCGGGATTTCCCAAGGTCTGCTATCGTGATAGGTATGGCGATTGAGCAAACCATAGGGCGTCTGGCGCAGGAAGTGGATGTGCCAACCTCGACGTTGCGGTACTACGAGCGAGCGAATTTGCTGGTGCCTTCGGGGCGCACGGAGGGCAATTATCGCGTGTATGGCCCGGATGCGGTCGAGCGCGTGCGGTTTATTCGTATTGCACAGTCGGCGGGATTCAGTCTTGAAGACATTGCGCGTCTGCTGGGCGTTCGCGATGGGGTGACCACGCCGTGCGAAGAAGTCGAGCATCTCATTGAGCACCGACTCGGGGAAGTACGCGCGCGCCTCAAGGATCTGAAGGAAATCGATCGCCACCTGAATGATTTTTTGAAGACCTGTCGGGCTTCCGGGGATAAGGAGCATTGTGAAGTACTGGAAACGCTTACGGAAGAATCTGCGCAGCCAGGATCGTCATAGAACATGATACGTGTCTCCGAAAAAATATCGTTATCCGACGACGAGATCGAAGAGCATTTCATTCGGGCGTCTGGCCCGGGTGGTCAGCATGTCAACAAGACTTCGTCCGGGGTACAACTTCGCTTCGATGTGGCCCATTCACCGTCGCTGCATAATGATGTGCGACGACGGTTGAGGAGTATCGCGGGTTCTCGATTGACCAACGAGGGTGTCCTCGTGATAGCCGCCACAAACAAGCGTAGTCAGTCGGCGAATCGCAAGGAAGCCCTTGAACGTCTTATCGCGCTCATTCAGGAAGCTGAGAAAGCTCCGAAAAGTCGCCGCAAATCACGACCATCTGCGGGTGCCAAAGCCAAGCGAATGGACAACAAACATCGTCGGAGCGATCTCAAACGGAGTCGTTCGGTCGTTCGTAGTACGGACGATTAAGCGTCTCAATCCTGTCCAGTATAAGCGGCTCTGGGAATTTGTTTGGTTAAGGACTTGACCCTATACCTTGGTGCAAGGTTTAGAATAGCGACAGGAAAAGAATTCAAGAACCAAGACATTCAATAGGAATGTCTTTGATTTCTCAACGAGGTAACATCATGTCGAACAAAAAAGTGTGGATATTCCTGTCGATCATGTCACTGATGTTCGCCGGATTTGCCAATGCTACTGACAAGAAATTTTCGGAAATTACGGTCAATCCGAATCAGGTGGTCGTTCAAGTTTATGGAATTGTGTGAAGTTTCTGCGCTCAGGGAGCGGAGAAGGGCCTGGTCAGGCTTGAAGGATTGGACAACACGATTTTCGGTGACGGTGTGTTGGTTGATATCAATGCGCATCGAATTACGATTGCGTTGAAACCCGGCGAACGAATTCCTGTTCGCGCGGTGTACACTCGTATCAAGAAGGGCGGGTATGATCCCGTGACGATGCATCTTCGCGTGAAGGGGCGGGTTGCAAAGGTCGGTGAAACGATTCGCATCACGTCGGCTGACTCAGGGCAATATTTTGTCCTCTTGGGGACTAAGGTCGCTGATTTGGTGAACATGGAAAATGTCGACCTTCAAGTGCGACTCGATGCGAAGAAAATTTCGACGTTGGGTGATGACGAGATGATTTCGGTTGAGTTGAATACGATACTGCATAAAGAAGAATGAGCATGATTAGGCGCGGAATATCTGGGGCCACGGTTCTCGTTTTATTGGTGATGTTCATATCGGGTTCCGCTTGGGCGCACCAGCCGGTTATGGACATGGCTCCGCGCTGGGAAGGCGGCTGGGGATTTCAAGGTGCGCCATGAAAATCGTTCCTCCGATGATTTGATGAGTGGGACGAAAGATACGGAAAATCCCCTGGGTCGGAAACTTGAGATTCGGACCACGTGGTTGGAAGGCGTTTACACCTTCAAACGTGAACTGCGCGTTACGGCGAAAGTGCCCTGGATTGATCAGAGCCGAACGGTGTTGGAAGCTGGCACGCCTGTTCGACAGCGTGGCCGTGGTATCGGGGACGCGATACTTGGACTCCAATTGAAACGGTATTATAACAAGGAGTCCAGCACGGGTAATTTTGGACTGACCCCGAGTGTTCGTATGCCCACGGGCTCCACGGACGATGCCTATCCCGTGGGGGACGGGAGTTGGGACGTGGGATTGAGTGCTTCGTTCAGTGCGGAGGCGGCGAACCTGTTCCAGTTTTATGATCTCTTTTATTGGAAAAATGGAGACGGAAAAAAGGGGATAGAACAGGGAGACGTCCTAGGATTTGACCTGAACCTCGGAATTCATCCGTATCACAACAACCTAACGAACACAGGCATATTCCTTATGGTCGATTTAGAGGCGCGCGCGGAGGATCGAGGGGTCAATGGTGCAGGAACAACCGGTGGAAAAAGGATATCGGTGGGTCCGGTATTGGTCTGGTATCGAGATAACGTCATGGTACGGTCGGAAGTAAAATTCCCTGTATATGAAGATGTTCGGGCAACTCAAGTATCGCACGGAACCCAATTCAACCTCGGCGCGGGATTCACGTTTTAGCGTGATTACGGTATAGTTCTCATTTATTGATCACTCCCGATACTTCCTCACTTGCGCCACATCGGAAAATCGATTCCGGGAACATCTTTCCCTAAAGTGGCAACGATCTTTTGTACATTCTTCCTGAGCGTACTCATGTTGTATCCTTTGACCTCGCCGTATTGGATCTTGTACGTATCGGTTTCAAGTCCCTCAAAACATGCATGCTGAAGAAATAATAAGTAAGGGGAGAGAGCGAATTGCGAGCATTCGACTTTACGCGAGATTTATCCGGACTAAAACGCCCATTGCCAACCGACTTTTGTGTGCAGGTCGGTCTCAAGTTGAGGTCCATCCAGCGACTGATACGCTGGCGCGCCAATTTCGAAAGATATACGATTGCCTTTGAAGCGGCCTTCGTTTCGAAAAAAGTTGATGCCCACGATGAGATCAACCCGTTTACCAGCGCGCAAGTTGGGATTCGCCGTAGGGGCAATCGCTGGATCCAGGCCGGAATCTGCGCCATCGATGTCGCCCCACGTCCTCCCATTCACCTGAAAACTAACACTTATATTGTCTGTGATTACCCGACTAATCCAAGTATCAAGTCTAACTACATCGCCTAGAGAATAAACACGATCGTTTCGACCCAGGCGAATGGTACTTTGGGTACTTGCCCCATAATACCAATCATCGTGGTTGGCCAATATGGTAAGGCCTGGCAACAGATCCACCGTGCCCGATCCAATCTGCATCGGGTAGGGCAATCTCGTGCGACCTGCTGGAGTGTTGCCCTTCTTATCGATAGAACCTGTGGGCGTACTTAGACCCACTTGGTAGTGAATTTTGAATCGCTGATTGGAGCGAATGGTGTGAAGTGCCATGAACTGAATGTCGCCCAGACCCTCTGAGTCGGTCGTGAATTCGGACCCTATGCGAGTCGCGTGATCCATTGATTTGCGAATGTAGGGCACCATGGCCATAACGGACAAGCGATCCGTCACTCCGTACATAAAATCAAACATGTGCATTTCCACGCTCATTTCTGTTGGCGCGACCATGTAGTCATCCAGCACCTCGCTCGTGCTCACTTTGTGAGAGCCATCGAGATTTCCATCCATGTCCATCCTCATGTATTGGTAGCCGACCATCCATTCTCCGCGTGGATGTGCATGATGAATGCCGAGTACATTGGTAAGCGTCAGCGGAATGCTGAGTAACTCCTCCATACTCATGGCCATGAAATCGGTCTTCTCCAGATTTTCCTCGGTCTGTTGCGCGCCAGCAGCCGGAGCAAGAGCGCACACTAAGCACAGAATTGTTCGAACATGCCTGAAAATGACCACTAGATTACACCCCCCGTATTCAAGAGCAGATCCGTTAATTCGATTTTAGTACTAGGAATATCCCTAGTCAAGAGAGGTTTATCGCATTTTAAGAATAATTGTAAATCGTATTTCTAAACTTCATTTTTCGTTGCAATAGGTAATCGCTCATATGTCAATGGAACACTTGACAAAATACAAGTACCAACAAGGAAAATGCCCCTAAGTCAAGGCGTTCAAGTAATTCACGATTTCATCGCCGAGTCGGGTGACACGGTTTTCGCCGACAGCATTGATCGCTTTGTCATGAACGGTAGGGAGGTCGTATTGCCTTGTCTAGGGGCCGTCTAGATGAAAGATGCTAAGATTGTCGAATGGCGAGAATATATTGACATGGCGACCTGGCAAACGCAAAACGTGGAGTAAGGAATTAATTATGAAACTACCCGACCGTCGTGAATTTATCCGTGGTTCTGCCGCTTCGATTATTGCTGCGATGCACGCGCCTCAGATGTTGTTGGCTGGCAGGGTCCAGGCTGCAGAGGTCGCTCCGGACAGCCCTGTGTTATTGGAAAAACTACGCCTGTGTTCAAACGACTTGGACGCGCAGGAACCATTTTATCGCGACGTGCTCGAACTGCCGGTGGAGCGAGTCTCGAAAGATCTGTTGCGCATAACGGTAGGACCGACCGTTGTCGAGTTTTCGCCCGATGCCAAATGGGAGAATCCATTTTATCATTTCGCCTTTACGATCCCGGAGAATCAGTTGAACGCCTCGCTCGAATGGTTGGAACCCCGATGCCCTGTACTCGACGTGAACCCAAGGGGTGGCAAGATTCGTGATTTCAGCCACTGGAATGCGCATTCGATTTTCTATCTCGATCCGGTGGGCAACATTCTGGAATTCATCGCGCATCATGATCTCTATAACGGCTCGTCTGAACCGTTCGGGCCGGGTCAAATATTGTTCACGAGCGAAATTGGACTCGTGGTGCCTGATGTGCCCAAGGTAGCCTCAGACATTGAAAAACGATTCGGCCAAACGCCGTTTCGTGGACTCACCTCCAAGGGCTTTACCGCCATGGGCGACACACGCGGTCTGGTGCTCGTCGTCAAAAAGGGTCGTACCTGGTTGCCGCTAAATGGTGTCCGTTCCGATGTGTATCCCACCGATGTCGTCATTGGTCACGGCAAGATGGGTAACGACTACAGTATCAAAAAGAACCCCTATCTACTGCACAGGTCATGATTTAACCTTGTTTTCACGATTTTTGGATGAATGTGCTTGACCTTTCACTTGGGTTCAAGGTGTATAGTACAATTTGATGCGATATCCATATTCGTGAATGCGAGGAGAATTACCTATGAAACGCGTAGAAATTTTTTATTTTGAGGGGTGCCCGAATCATCCGCCTGCGGTGAGGTATGTGGAACGGATGGTTGCCGCGCTTGAGTTGGATGTCACTATTGAAGAGGTAGAGGTGCATGGCCCGGAGGACGCGAACGCGCTGCGCTTTCTAGGTTCGCCTTCGATTCGAGTGGACGGATTGGATATTGAACCGGAAGCGCGTACGCGGACCGGTTTCGGATATTCGTGTCGCACGTATGACGGGCAGGGATTGCCTTCGAGTGAGATGCTTGCGACCGCTTTGACAGGTATGGCGGTGGAAAGCGCGACGGGGTCGATTTCGGAGTCCGTTGATTGCTGTTTAGATACGGAGGACTGTTGCTCGACGAATGAGGTTGTCGTTGAGGCGAACTCGAAGGTCGGAATCGTGGCTACCGGCGGATCGTTGGTGGCGGCGATATTGGCTTCCGCCTGTTGCTGGATTCCGTTGACGTTTGTTGCTGTTGGGGTGTCGGCTGGAGGCGCGGCTGCGATGTTTGAAACGACTCGGCCCTTCTTTCTTGTTGTGGCTGCTGTGATGTTGTCGGTTGGATTTTATTTTTCTTATGCTCGCGATGCGCACAATGTGAAATTTAAGCGCTTCAATCGGTCATTGCTCTGGGTTTCGACGGTGGGCGTTGCGATCTTTGCGGCGTTTCCGTTGTATGTGGATGCCTTTGCGGTAGAACCTGCCACACCGAGTGGCGAATTCGTTGCGGAGGAGTCCGTAGACATCTATGTGACGGGCATGAGCTGCGAGGGATGCGAGGTGACGTTGAATAACACCTTGGCAGAGGTCATTGGCGTCACGGGCGTTGAGGTGAGTTACGAAGGTGGGTTGGCGACGGTGCAGTTTGTTGCCGATGACCGCCCGATGGAGATGGCACTGTTGGCGGCGGTGGAACGTGCCGGCTATAAAGGGAGCTTTGACGTTGCACAGGCGACTCCGCAGGCTGTAGCTCCGACTACCGAAGAAGAATCCGTCGAGGAGACTACATTGAAACCATTTGAAGGTGTTGATGCGCTGAAGGCGCAGTTCAACGGGGATAAGGGGAAACGTCGACTGTTGTTGCTGTTTTCACCGACGTGACCGGCCTGCGTTAAGGGGGCCCGTTGGGTCCAACTAAATATTCTCGATAAATATCCCGACGAAGACATCCAGATCTACGCGGTATGGTTCAACATGGTCGCCACCGACAAGAAGAGTCGTTGGAAGACGAGCCTATTGGATGACAAACGTGTTGTCCATTACTGGGATGAAGAGAAAGTATTGGGAATTTGGATCGAAGAACACGTTTCAACCAAACACCTCGGCCCGATTGATTGGGACTCGTTTTATTTGTTTGATGGCGACGGCGTGTGGGCCGATGATTTCGAAGGACTCAAAGCCTCTGGAACGCCCGTCATCGCTGAAACCGAGAGCTTGCAAAAAGGCATTCAGGATCTCTTTGGCGCAGATTCCGATTAGAACGCCGCGAGAATGTCTTCGATGTGGTTGAGCGCGACGTCGCCTGCGCGGCTGTAGTTGGAGAGTACGATGACGGTGTAGCCGATGTCAGGGTAGTGGCGGACGGCGGTGCTGATTCCGGGGGCACCGCCTCGGTGGCCGAAGATGGGCAGGGTGTCGCCGAGGTCGATATCGAAGGTGTAGCCGTAAAATTCGTAGTCCACGATGCCGGTGTTGATGTGCGGGCTGAGCACGGTTTTCGTCATTTCCGGGGAGAGCAGTTTGTTCATGTTGAGTGCATTGATGAATGCATACATATCGTGCGTTGTGGACCAACCGCTGCCGGCGGGGCGTAGTGCGCTGTTCTCTTTTTCGCCATTGACCGCGCGGCGTTCGGCGAGGAACATGCCTGCGCGATTGGTGCCGGTGTATCCCGTGACGAGGCCGGGGTCGCCTTTTAATGTGTCCACGCCTGTGTATTTCATGCCTGCTTTCGCAAAGATGTTTTTCTGGATGTACTTGGACCAGTTTTTTCCGCTGGCGCGTTCGATGATGACGCCGAGCAGGTCGATGCCTTCGTTGGTGTAGTCGTAACTGCCGAGGGGCTCGAAATTTTCGTAGTTGCCGCGATTGAGGTGTTCTAGGTATTTGAGTTGAATCGTCAGGAGTTCTTCGATGCACTTCGCTTTTTCGATTTCTCGGTTGTAGCGGCCGTAGTCGTCGAGTTCGATGCCGGACTGGTGCGTGAGGAGCTGGTGGATGGTGACTTTGTCGGCGACATGCTTGGGGTATTCGGGGATGTGTTTGCTGATGGGGTCGTCGAAATTGAGTTTGCCTGCTTCGGCGAGTTGCGCGATGGCGATGCCGGTGAACATTTTGGTGACGGAGGCCAAACGGAATCGCGAGTCGGGTTTCACGTCGCCGTAGCTTCCTTCGAAAATGATGATGTCGTTTTTCGCGATGAGTACGTTGCCGGAAAAGCGGTCGTGTTCGGCGATGGATGTGAGGTAGGCCTTGAGGTAGGCGGGCAATTCATCTTCCGAGACGTCCAGCGGGGTGGCCGTGCTTGGTCGGAGTCCACGGATGACGCTGTAGCCCGTGAGTTGATGGGGAGAATTCTCTTCGACACGCAGGGCGATGCCCATCCATGCGCGCGTACGATCCGCCTGGAACCAGAGGACCTCCCGAGTGCGTCCGCCTAGCGTCACGTCTTCCTTTGAATGAAAGGTGAGGGGTCCGGCCTCCGCAAACACGCCGGCCCAATACGATGCCACCGAGCGCGCCGTGCCACGTTGACGCAGCGCCGCGGGTTCCATGTTCGATGCCACAAAGGCTTCCAACACGTCCAGACCGCCGGTGTTGAAGGCCTCAATCAACGCCTCCGCGCGTTGTCCGACTGGAGTGTCCGGTAAATCGCCCGAAGCCAGCACCTTTGCTGACGGTTGAGCCGAAATGGCTTGGGCAATCAGCACCAAACTCGCTAATACGACACGCACTATCGTTCCGCTCGATACCAATCGAATAGTCAAACCATTCCTCCTCTTGAGGTGTTATCGTACACGGTTTGTACTAAATGGGGCGCGGGATGGTTTAGGTCGTACAACCCTTGCTTATAGATCTATCATCTCCGTTGCAGTCGACCGATGGCGTGAATCCCTACCTGAGGAACAATGGGGTACAGAACTGCACAATAGGCTGCGCGAGGCGGAAATGCCCTGTGGGAAACAATAGAAGTTTAGTTGACAAATAGCGCATTTTGGGTTGACATTATTGGTGATTGGGTAAACCGCTTAAATTAACCGCGGATGAACTCAGATTAGAAACCGAAAACTGCGAAGGGCTTAACGCAGAGGCGCGGAGGTGCAGAGAGGGGAGGAAGAAACTGAAAACAGCTTTTTTATCCGCAGATTACGCCGATTTACGCAGATTAGGAACAGGCGACGAAATTAAAATATCAGTGCCTATCGCGTATTCTCGCCTACAACGCATCAATCACAAAAAGGAACCCGCGAGATACCAAATCATACGCTACATGTTCGTGGCCAATAACCACTTCTTGGCGATCAATTACATCGAATTGAATTGGTGCGCCATCGGCATCTTCCACAATAAAAGAGTATTGATATCCCTTAAGACTCATTCCTGAGTTCTCGCCAATTTTCCGTAGATGCTCGCCCTGCAAGTCCAATACATGCTTCTCTTTATCGAGCGCTCTCAAGAAAACGACAGGCATGAAATTCACCGGTGTATTGATCGTAACGACGTAATCTTCTCCGGTGAGAACGCTCATTGTTGGCAGGCCGATTTTCTCCAGGCGAGCTATTCGATTCGGTTGATCGCTCGATGATCTCCAAGGTCGGACTCTCCTCCACTACGACATGCTCGTACAGAATGAAGCTCCCGAATAGGGAAATCGTGAAACCCGCAACAATAAACGCGAGAATTGCAGCAGCGACGACAATTGTTTTCTTAATAGACATACGTCTTTCCCGTCACCCTACGCTGGCAGCCGCTCCAAACATTCAATATCTAAAAATACCAGACCCTCAACAGTGGTACAAGATACATTTCTGTCATCGTACGATGTCCAAGCAACGCACTATTCTATTCATGTTGAATCTCTCGTTGATATCTGCTTAACTCAACGTTAATTCAACAGGAGAACACGATATATGCGCAAGGAAAGCTTAGTGGCTTCGGGGTGGTGGGATTACACTACTTTGGAGGATGAGTTGATATCGGATGCGGCGGGGTTGTCGGTTGAGGGGATGGCTGGGTTGTCGCGGGAGGGTTTTTCTGTTGTGATGTATGACACGCTGGAGGACTTTTATCTTGCGGAGGCGTTGGAGTATATCGAGGCGTGGTCGGCTTCTATGCCGGAACAACCGGTGGGGATTTGTGGACCGATTGGGCCGACGGAACAGTTGCCTTTGGTGGCGCGGTTGGTGAATTCGCTGGGTTTGGATTTGGCGGCGAAGGGTGCGCATTTTTGGGGCATGGATGAGTGGGTGGAGGATGGCGTGGCGGTAGGTGTGGAGCATCCGCTATCGTTTGCGCGGGCGGACAAGGACTTGTGTTTTGACCGGATTCATGAGCATTTACGCATGCCTGCAGCGAATATGCATTTCCCGACGGGGGACCTCGCGGCGTTCAGTGCGTCGTTTGATTCGGCGCGGTGCGCGGTGATGCAGGGCGGTCAGGGGGACGTGAAACATTGGGCGTTTAATGATCCGTTGAAGCGGGAGGGAGCATACAAGGATGCGCCGCCTACGCCGGAGGAGTATCGGAAATTGGGTACGCGTATTGTGGATTTGCATCCAATGACGATCATGCAGAATGCGCGGACATCAGGAGGCGGAAACGTGACGGGTATTCCTTCGCAGGCCGCGACGGTGGGTCCTGTGGAGACGTGGAAGTGCGACAAGGTCAGCATCTGGCAGGCGGGCACACATGACAACGCGCTGGGGATGCGACTGACGACGCTGATGATTTCCAAGGGTCTCGCGGACAGCGCCGTGCCGATGAGTTTATTGGCGGATCACCCGAACGTGCAGTTCAACTTCTATCGTCCGGGTATCGGCGACTGCGAAGTGGATATGCACTGATAGTTATGACGTCGGTTCCGCTTTTGTGAAACTTATTTATCCCTTCGCGCATTCATAGGTCGGCAATCAAATCTGCTCAGCTACGACACCGGATGAATTTACGAAGGGGACTTGGGGAAATGAAGAATAGCATCGTTCGCTTTTCGGCACTACCAGTTTTGGCGTTATTCGTTTTCATTTATGTGGAATCCGGTGCACACGCTGCCGTACCGCCCCAAGGTCTACAGGACGACCCGATCGAGATTTCGAAATATCGCATTGCGCATTGGGAACCGGGCATGAACACGAAGGAGGCCGGCGAACCTCTTCGCAAGCTGATTGTTGAGTCCGAATCCATGGACGAAATGATCGAGGCCATGACGTTGCTACAGAAAATGCAGCTGAAGTTGCGATCCGAATATTCGCATGAATTTCCCAACCTGAATACAGGCGCCTCCGAAATGGTCTCTCTTGAGCCTGCTGATTTCATGGACAATCTGCGCACTGATTTGTGAAGCGTGGTTGATGTCGCCCACAGCCATTTCGCAACTCAAGATAGCCGTGTTCTATCGGATAGACGGTTGGCCTGTATCGGATGAGCGCATTATAGGTTTCTTTCAAGAGTACTCGGTCGAAGGTGTGCCGATAGGGGAGTTTGTCTACGGGACTTTACTGCGGGAGGGGTTAGGGGTGGAACAAGACATCGCCAAAGGCAATAAGCTGATAGAAGAATCCGGTATTAACCCCGGAAAGTAGTGGTCGAGTTCTGAACGGGATCGATCTCCGAATCTTGTGCCGTACTGATTATTGGAAGGGATGATGGCAGTCGAGCTTGAAAGTGTCCGCTACGGCGAGATGCGCGACTTCTCCGCGATAGGTGTTGAGTCCGCGAGCGAGCACCGAATCATCGCGCATGGCATTTTCGACTCCGTGATCGGCGATGGCGAGTCCGTGAAGGAGCGTCGCGTTGGTGAGTGCGTAGGTGGCTGTCCTTGGTACGGCGCCGGGCATGTTGGAGACGCAGTAGTGGATGACGCCGTGTTCGATGTAGGTGGGATCGGCGTGCGTGGTTGCATGGGAGGTCTCGCAACAGCCGCCTTGATCGATGGAGATGTCGACGATGGCCGAGCCCTTTTTCATGCGCCGGACCAATTTTCGCGAGACGAGTTGGGGGGTGCGTGCGCCGGTTCGCAGGACGGTGCAGATGAGTAAATCGGCTTGCAACACTTCCTCTGTTATGTTCGCGGTGTTCGCCATTACGGTGGTGACGTGTCCGCCCATGAGATCTTGTATGTAGCGGAGTCGTGCGGGGTTGATGTCGAGGATGGAGACGTGCGCACCCATGCCGACGGCGATTTGGCAGGCGTTGAGTCCAGCGATTCCGGCACCCAGGATGACGACGTTTGCGGGACGCACGCCTGAGACCCCGCTGAGTAGAATACCTATGCCCGCTTGGGTGGATTCGAGGCATTGCGCGCCTTTTTGGACCGCGAGACGTCCGGCGACTTCGCTCATGGGGATGAGGAGGGGGAGGGAGCCGTCGTCGAGTTGGATGGTTTCATAGGCGACGGCGGTGACCTTCTTTTTGAGTAAGGCCTTGGTTAAGGATTCGTTCGAGGCGAGATGGAAGTAGGTGTAAACGATGTGGGCGTCGTTCATCCAGCGGAGTTCTTTGCCCATGGGTTCTTTCACTTTGATGATAAGTTTGGCGCGGTCCCATAGTGCCTCGGCTTTGGAAACGATTTTGGCACCGGCATCGCGATAGTTTTTGTCGGTGATCGCGCTACCGAGACCCGCTCCTTTCTCGATGAGGACGGTGTGCCCGTGTTCGATGAAGGCGGCGACTCCAGACGGCACGAGCGCGACGCGGGCCTCTTCCGATTTGATCTCTTTAGGGACGCCGACAATCATGATTTGGCGTCGTTGGATTTGCCGATCCATTTTCCGAGGCGTTCGAGGGAGTCGGAGCGGTCGTAGGGATCGAGGTGGACGTTGATGAGCGAGAACGACTTCTTGTTTTTGAATGCGGTGATGAAGGCTTCTTCCAATTCGCCTTCGGTATTTACTTCGCAACCCCATCCGGTTTGGAGCAGGTCTGTCATCTTATGGTAGGACCAATTGTGAATGTCGTTGAAGGCTCCGTCGGAGATGAAACGTTCGGTGGTGTATCCTTTGTTGTTCATTACGAAGATGATCGGGTTGAGTCCGAGTTTTGCGATGGTGGACAATTCAAAGCCGGTCATTTGGAAGGCACCGTCGCCAACGAAGACCATAGGCCGCACGTTCTTCTTGTTCACATGCGCGCCGACGGCGGCTGGGATGGCGAATCCCATTGAGGTGTAGTAGGCGGGACTGAGAAATTCGGTGCGTGCCTTGATGGTGAGGTCTGAAGCGGCGAAAAGGCTGTCTCCGATGTCGCAGATGACCATGGTTTTTTTGTCGAGTAATTCGTTGATGCGTTGGAAGAATCGGCGTACGGTGACGGGGGTGTTGGGTTTGGGTTTGAAGGGCCTGGGTTCCTTTTTAGCCTTTACCAGAGGGCTTTTCCGGTGTTTCGAGGCCTTGGCTAGTCCATCGATAAATCGGCCGAGATCGAGGCCTTCGTAGTGGTGATGTTTGATGGAGACGCGTTCGGAGCTGGCGTTGATGGATTGGGCGGTATCGAGTGAGGCGGTGTAAATGCCCAGGTTGATGTCGGTCATGAATGCGCCTAGGATGATGACGCAGTCGGAGCTTTCCACGGATTTTTGAACGTCGTGTCGTCCCATGGCGCCTTCGTAGATCCCGAGGTAGAGCGGATGATCTTCGCGAATGATGGATTTTCCGAGCAGGGTGGCCGCGACGGGGATGCCGGATTTTTCGGATAGCTTGAGGAGCTTGTCCTGTAAACCGAAGCGATGGATTTCGACGCCGCCGAGGATGACGGGTTTCTTGGCCTTGCGAATCATGGTGGATGCTTCTTCGAGAGCTTCCTTGAGGGTTTCCGATGATCCCGGATTCGGTACGACGACTCGTTTTTTGGGTGAGGCGCACCGCATCTTGGGAACGTCGCGGGGGAATTCGATGTAGACGGGACGTTTTTCACGCAGACAGGTTTCGATGACGTCGTCGATCTGGCGGGGCGCGAGTTTTGGATCTTCGATGGTGATGGCTGCAGCGGTGACGCGTTCGAAAATTTGGAGTTGGGTATTGAGACTTCGCACCTGGTGGTGGAGCAGGGGGTGGCCTTGTCGTTCTTCGAGGCCTGGGATGCCGGAGATGATGATCAGCGGGGATTTTTCCGCGTAGGCACCGGCGACGGCGTTGAGTGCGTTGAACCCTCCGACGCAGTAGGTGACGCAGACGGCGCCGAGCCCGTTGACGCGCGCGTAGGCATCGGCAGCGAATCCGGCACCTTGTTCGGAACAGGTACCCACGAATTCGATGGGACTCGCCATCAATTGGTCATAGAAATCGAGGATGTAATCCCCGGGTACGCCGAACATGTGTTGCATGCCGGCTTCTTCAAGTCGTTTAAGCAGATACTGGCCAACGGTCATAGGAGACTCCTTCTAACCTAATTGTCTTGAAAACAAACTCAAATAGCAATATCCCGACCATTTATCTCCTTCTCCTTAGATCAATCTCGGTAGAACGTGATAGGTTCCCGGAGAATAATTTGTTTTATTGACACGTTGTCGGGATTTTGCGAGAATCTTGGCCTGACATTACTATTGGTAAGGAGCCGTACCATGATTGAATTGTTCCGAAAGTTGTTGATAATAACAATGTGTGTTTCGTTGGGAGGCATTACGATGGTGGCCCAAGCATCTACGACCGTCTTGTTTAACGACAGCGTAGTGGAACTGAGTGATACGCTCGCAGATCCGGTGGACCTCTGGGTTACGCCAGCGGATTTGACGCGTATTACTGGGTTCGTACTGAAACCGGAGGGTGCTTGTTTTGAAGATATCTGCATTCCCATCAAACAGGATTCAGATAACGATAAGTTTGTCACGCGTCTTGGACAGAAATGGGTGAAGGCTTCGGCCATTGCGCGGATTCTTCAGCAGGGCGTGGCTGTTGACCAGGATTCGTCGGTGTGGAGTTTTGGAGAAGTGCCTGCTGCACGGACGACTTCTGTTGCCAAGGGCATGGCGCCCGATTTCGCGATGAAAGATCGTGAAGGAAATATCGTTCGACTTTCCGATTATCGCGGCAAGAAAGTGGTGATCATGACGTGGGCTTCGTGGTGAGGCTGCCGACTTGATCTGTCAGGTTGGCAGAAAGTTCATGATGAGTTGAAGGATCAGGATTTCGTATTGATTGGCGCTGCGCAGGATACGGGCGGTGAAGAAGCGGCTGGAAAGTTTTATGACTTGGCGAAGGCTTCGTTTGTTCAATTGATCGACGAGAATCATCGCATCAGTTCCCTTTTCAATCTTGTGAATGTTCCATCGGCGGTGTGGATTGATGAAGAAGGTATGATGGTGCGTTCGGATGAAGGCACCTATGCCGAAGAGCACAAGATGGGCACGATAGAGTTCGGTACGAATGATTACGTGCCGGGCGTGCGAGACTGGGTTGCGAAGGGTTCGAACAGCGAATACGTGAAGTCCCCTGATGAGATGGCGGCGAAACTAGGCGCGAAAACATCGGATAAGAATTTGGCCGAGGCGAATTTCAAGCTAGGGGTCTATTTTCATCAGCAGGGTGACGAAGCCAAGGCGAACCAGTATTGGGAAGCGGCTCAGAAGCTCAATGCGGACAGCTGGAATTATCACCGTCAGGATTGGTCTTTTACCCCGGCAGAGGCTGGCAGCAACTGGATGAAAAAAGTTCAGACGCTGAACGGAAAAGACTATTATGCGCCGGTCGACTTTATTGATAATAAGTCCGACTAGAGGCGAAATTTGGTTCATTCTCGGCCCCGTACTCTGGTGAGTGCGGGGCCTTTTTTTGATCATGGGACGAGAAATTTGTCATAGACTGATTGGGCAGGCGGTCGTTTAGGTAGTTCATCCGGATGAACACTCTAAAATTGGTATGATGAGAAATCAGGATACGTGAGATGTTAACGATTTTACGCACAGATGCGGGACTGGTCGCGCAGGTGATGGCGGGTCGCCCAAATCGCTTCGACGAGTTGGTACGGCGGCATTTTAATGTCGTTTACGGGATCGCGTTCAGTTATACGCGAAACCACGCTGACGCGGAGGATTTGAGTCAGGAAGCATTTCTGAAAGCCTATCAATCGCTGAACACGTTGCAGGAACCGAAGAAATTCGGACACTGGGTCAGCGTGATCGCACGTAATCTTTCGCGCAGCTGGTATATGCGTCGCCGACGTGAGTCGGAAGTGTTGGCGCAGGTGAAGTCCGAAGGGCCTGACCGCAACGAGGCGGCGTACGATGACATGCGCGAGGTGTTGGAGTAGCAGATTCGTGCGCTGGATCCGATTCCGCACGAGGTGTTGCTGCTTCATTACTTTTCGGGACAGTCTACTGCGGAGATCGCCAAGACGATGGGCGTATCTCAGGCTGCGGTGCTGAAGCGATTGCAACGTGCGCGTGAAGCTCTGGGCGTAAAATTGATCCACGAACTGAAACTCATCCCGGCTGCGGAACACGATTCCGCGAATCACAGGAGAATCATCATGAGTGCAATTACGGCATCGGGATTGACGTGGAAAGCAAGTGGGAGCGGCTGGGCGAGTGTGGCGGCGAGCTCTTTGTTGAGTGAAAAGGCCATTGCGACGGGTGTGTTGGTGGCAAGCGTAGTGACAGCGGCGGTGATGTTGAATCCGCAACCGAGTCCGTCAAATGGCGGCGCTTCGGTCGCGGCCATGGCGGTTCCCATTTCGGCAACGCAGGGCGAAGACGCCTCTGACTCAGAAGTCGTAGCGGAAGAAACCCAGTTCGAAGTGTTCGAATTTAATACAGGCCCGGAAGCGATTGCCGAATTCGATATCGTTCTTGCCGCCGCCCTTGAGGACGAACCTGAATCCGCCGACCAAGTGATAGAAGTTGTGGATCCGAACGAGGGCATGCCTTCGCTGGAGGGCGATTGGCGTGTATACGGCGGTGAGACCGGGAGAGAAGATCAATTTCAGATGCTGGGAATAGCGAAAATGATTCGCGAAGGCACGCGCTTGACGATCGCGAACACGGGCGCATTGGCAGCGGTAACGGCGGAGGGGGAGGTTCATGGCACGATAGTGGGGTTTGAACTTATTCAGAAGTATTCCGATCAGGATGAAGCCACGTCACTTGGACGATTGGAAGGTGATTTTTCCGGGGATTTTGATGTACTCGTCGTCTCTGGTGTATTGGATACCTCTGATGGTTCGGCCCCCCTTGAGAATTGGACGCTCCGTTTGGAGCGAATGGATGCATCGGATCAGAGCAAGGAACAAGCAATCGAAATTGCGCGAGAAAAACTTAGCGCTATCCAACAGGCTGTCAGTAAGTACATAGCCGAATCGAGCACTGTACCTTCGTCTCTTGAAGTGTTGTACCCAAAATATTTACAGGACGAAAGTCTGATTGCGAAATCTGACGATGAAACACTCACTTACTTTCCCATGCCTGTGGAGTATCTGGGCGTTCAAGATCGAGTATATGATCCGAATGCGAATAATTTCGTGAATCAACATAATTTTATTGAAACGGGAGATCCGGGATATCTGATTGATCTGGAAGAGGGCTTAATGTTGGCTTGGGGCGATTATTTTCCCGGCGGAAGTACGGTGCTGCGTCTGGAAAATGAAACGCATGAGTTTGCTTTGGAAGCGGGCGACGGTGGTTCCTTGAGGGATGCCATTTACGGTGACGCGGCGACATACGCTCAAAGTCTGACGGCGACTCAGAAGTCCGCTCTGCGGGCCTCGTGCGCGAACAACCTGAAGCAGTTGGGCCTTTCGTTCAAGATGTATAAAAATGAAAGCAAAGGCGAATACTTTCCGGGTGGTTTTCGACAGATCTATCCAGAATACATATCTGACTTGGCCGTATTGACCTGTCCTGCTGGTGAGCTTGGACTGTTGAGTTATGAAGTGGTGTTTCCGGCAACAAATCGCCACGACTGGATGGCAATCGAAGCGGCGGTTTATGGTATCCCGTGGAGGACGTCGATAGACGCACCTATATATCTCGTATTCCCATCATGATCCAAATCGACGAATGCAGTGGCAGCGGTGGTCGAAACGTATTTTTTGTCGATGGTCACGTGGAGTATGTACTGCATGATAATTGGAATGATCAGATTGGGCCGTATTTGGCATATTGATATAAAATCGAATATTGTGGAACGGAATCAGGCCTCAGCAGAAGATTGTTGGGGCCTGATTTTTTTCGCTTGACAGTTGGCTTAAATTGTATTAAAGTACTAATACATTTTGAGATTGTTGGTCATGAATATTCGTGTTTCACCAAAGGATGGCGTGCCGATTTACCGCCAGATCATGCGTCAAGTCAAGTATCTGGTCGCCTCGGGCAGGCTGGAGCCGGGGGAGGAGCTGCTCCCGATTCGTCAGTTGGCCAAGGTGCTCCTGATTAATCCCAATACCGTCGCGCGGGCCTATCGAGATCTGGAGACTGAGGGCATCGTGGTCTCCAAGCAGGGGTCGGGCACTATCGTGAATCCGAACGGATCGTCCCCATTGGCGCACGATGAGAAATTGCGCATTCTCACGGAGAGCGCGGATCGGCTGGTATCCGAAGCGTCGAATCTCGACATTGAATCCGACACACTTTTGGAAATTATTCGTCATCGTTTCGATGCGCTGGAACAACAGGGAGAAGAGTCATGATTGAGAATAGTAGACCAGTCATTGAAATCGAAGGGCTCACTCGAAAGTATCGGCGCAAGGTGGCGTTGGACAATGTTTCGCTTAGCGCGCGACCGGGCCGTGTGTTCGGTTTGCTTGGGGAGAATGGTGCGGGCAAGAGCACGCTCATCAAACACATTCTGGGATCGTTGCGTGCGAAGAAGGGGTCGGTTCGGGTATTTGGTCGCGATCCTGTTGCACAAGCGGAATCTGTGCTCGGCAAGATAGGCTATCTTTCGGAGGATCGCGAAATGCCCGGCTGGATGCGAGTTCATGAGTTGATGCGATTCACGCAGGCGTTTTATCCGAAATGGGACGAGGCGTTTGCGAGCGATTTACTCGATACCTTTCGGCTGGATCCGAAAGCGAAGATCAAGAATCTTTCGCGCGGGGAAAAAGCGCAGGCGGGATTATTGGCGGCGCTGGCGCATCGTCCGGAGCTGTTGTTGCTGGATGAGCCGTCGTCGGGGCTGGATGCGATTGTGCGACGCGATATTCTTGGAGCGATAGTGCGCATGGTGGCGGATGAAGGCCGGACCGTTTTCTTTTCGTCTCACTTGTTGGAGGAAGTGGAGCGGGTGTCTGATGATATTGCGATGATATCGGAGGGAAAGGTGGTGTTGTGCGACACGATGGACAATATTCGGGAGAATCACCATCGATTGATCGTGCATTTTGATACTGCACTTGCATCCAGGCCGACCATCACTGGCGCGCTGAGTTGTCATGGTCAGGGCAAGGAGTGGACGGTGATTTGCGATGGTGAGCTGGAAGCGGCGAAGGCTCATGCGCAGACTTTGGGCGGGCGTATTGTGGAGCAGTCGTCGCCGAGCCTGGAGGATGTGTTTATTGCGTACTCGAAGCGGTCCAGTTCGATTGATTCAAAAGGTGCAACATCATGAACCCCGTGCACGTGAAGATTCTGGCATGGGAGCATTTTCGACGCGTCTTCAAGACAGTCGTCCCGATCACTTTGTTGTTTGCAAGTATCGATCTGGCGTGGCAGATTATTTTTCGCAACACGGAACAGGGATTCTATGACGACATTCTCGTAATCATGTACGTCGGAATTTTTGCGAATATGCTTCTCTTATTGGTATCGCACAGCACGAATTCTGATCTGCAGTTTTCGATGAACGGGTATTATTTGCGACTTCCGGTGAAGCCCAGGTTGCTTGCTTTTACCAGAATCGTTCTGAATATCTTCTCGTTGACCATACTCTCTACTTTCTTCTATTGGATTCATTATCACACAATTCGACCGCCGGATTTTCAACCGCTTATGGGGATGCCCGGCAGTTTGTGGCATGCCTTGTCCTTTGTCGTACTGGTCTATTTGTTGCTTCAGGTTGTGGCCTGGGTATCGAATACATGGATAACGATTGCGTATCTGGTGGTTGTTGGATATCAGGTGTTTACCTACAACTTTGTGGTACAGAATTTTTCTTTCATGAGCTCTTTTATTTATTGGACCGTCTTCGCGATTTCCGTAGTAGTCCTCCCGCCGCTGTGTGGGTATGCGTTGCGTTACGCGCGGTTCAATGAGCGGATTCCCGTTTACGCGCAATTTGGGTCGCTGACGAAGCTGTTTCTTGATTCGGCGGACAAGCGGTATGAGCGGGGTTTCGACAAGTTCCTCAGTACGCAGGAGGCTCTGGTCTGGTTGGAAAAACGCTACATGCGCAATGTGTTGTTCGGGAGTTTTTTGGCGATTCTTGTCGTTACGCTGCCCCTCTGGATGATCGAGGAAGGTTTTTACATGTCTTCGGGAAATTTCACCGATGTGTTGCAAATAGTTGCTATGTGCTTGATCGCAGCGGCCACGTTTTCGGGATTGGTGATCGGCCTCATCAACTATCGTCGTTATGAGACTGAGATCAAGGCGTTCACCTTTACCAAACCTGTTTCCACGTTGGCCCTGGCGGAAGCACGGGTGCGTAGCATGACTTCGTACATCTTGTCGCCCGCGATTTTGTTTCAACTCATCATCGTTTTTTTGTAGGGGGCTATTTGTTGTTGACGGATTCGCGCGAGCTCGTAGGGGATATGTCTTCGATTCTTCGGGTGCTGATGCTCGTCTATCTGGGTTATCTCGGGACGGTTGTTCTGGTGTGGTGTGCGCTTTGGTGTACGACGACGTTTCCGTTGGCGATTTTCGGGGTTTATCTGTATACCATGTTTTATTTTGTTCTCGATTTCGGTGATTTGCTGTATAGTCAGGACCTGCCAATTTGGGCCAATCGTCTGGTAATTGTTTTGACCATTGCACCGGTATTTATCGCATGGATCTATGCGGGTTTGAATCAATTACTCACGGCCCGTCCGTGGATTTGGGTGTTTGCGCCGTTGATCATGTTCTGTGTCTACTTGTTGCTCAATGTAAACGATCTGGACAAATGGGACGCGAACTTCTTCGCAATGGCGTTAATCGTTACGGTTGCGGCATACTTGCCCTTTGCATCGACACCACTTATTGCGCGCTACGCCCGGCATCGATAACGAGGATTCAAAAGTGTTATTGATGAAGACGAGATGTGAGAGTTGCTGGAGGGCCTTGCCGCCGAGCGATGGCTAAAATAGAATCTCCAACCGGGCTCCTATCGCGAGCGCGTCATCATTCGTTGTGCCGCCGGGATTCGCAATGTATTGGATGTCGGGCTTGATGCTACTCCAGGGTGTGAGCTGCGCTTTGTAGTAAAGTTCGAGGGTAGTCTCGTTGTCTTCGGCGAATCCTGCTTCATCGGAGAGTTCGACGTGGAATATGCCGAATCCGAGAATATCCTCGTCGCGATTGTCGACAGGGCCTGTCCATTGTAGTCCGGCACCGTAGTAATTTTTGGCTTCGGCGGTGTCTTCGTCCGAGAATCCGAGTTGCGCGAAGATACCCAGCCCTTGCTCGTCCTCATCATTTTCGCTGATCAGTTCTTGATCCCAGGTAAGGTAGATGCCTTCGGATGAATCGTGAATTTTTCCGCTACCGTCTACATCCTCTACGTGGTCACCGTTCCACCACGCGCCGAAGCGGAGATGGCCCGGCTTATTATTGAAGTCGTAATGCAGTGCGGGTTCGATCATCACCATCGGTCCGTAGAGGTTGTCAATGGTCGTGCCGATGGCGTGACCACCGTTGGGTCGACCTTGGTAGACGCCCATGTTGACGGAAAAGCGGTCGTTGGGTTGGAGTCCGAGGACGATTCCCCAGTCCTGATCGGGATAGGTGGTCAGGGGGATGGTTGGACTGAAGCCGGGGGAGGAGTTTAGGAATTCGGCGGCGTAGTCGACGAATGCAAAATCCGCGTTCGATTCCATTTTACCGATTTTCAGCCAGGCGCGATCGGATGCGAAGGTGTGGCGATACCAGATTTCGGAAATCTGTAAGTAGTCATCGGCGTCTATGTTGGAGAGCACCTGGAAATCGCCGGTGTATCGTTCGGTGATTCCTTCGCCGTGTTGTTGCTGCAGGTGCAGGAAAAATTCTCCGTTGTCCCACCAGCCGGCTGTTGATGTATCGAGCGTTGCGAAGAGACTGATGTCGCCGCGGTAGTCGCCGCCCTCGTTGATGCCGCCGTTGAGATTTTCGAAATATTCGGCGGTGTACACAAGCTCGAAGGAGAGGCCTTTTTCGGCGAGATGACTTCGGAGACCTCCCCAGTCTTCGAGCAGGGTATCGCGCTCGGTCAAGGATTGGGCGTGGCTTGGGGGATTGGCGAAGAGGGGTGCAGCAAGTAGTATCTGGAACACTGTTTTCATGGTGATTCTGCCTCCCGACAAGAAAAATGACAAAGAAAATGTAGTAAATTTGTTGTATTTGGTTGGGATTGTGGCAGATTTAGATAGTTTGAAGCAAGTTAGTTAATTCACATTAAATAGTGTAACAAAAGACACGGGCCGACGCGGGGAGTGAATCGCGTCGGCCCGTGTTTGGGCATTGGTCCCTGCGGGTACCCCCCTTGGGCTAGGGCGAGTGTGCCGGGGACGGGGTTAGGGTCGGATGATGAGGTAATGGATTCGGCCTCGATACTGTACCAGCAAGAGGACCGGTTCGATAGATTCAGAACGTGCGATGACGTCGTTAAATGTGTCGACAGAAGTGACTTCGTGACGATTGATTTCCAGGATGAGCATGCCGGGACGTAAACCGGCGCGTTGGGCTGCGGAATTTGCCTCGATACTTTTGATGACGATGCCTTCTTCGAAGCGATAGCCCAATTGATCGGCGAGGTCAGGTGTAAGGTCGTCCAATTCAATGCCAAGTCGCGCAGCGGGTGAGATCACCTGCGACTCTGTTTGCGCGGTGTCCAGCGCGCCGACCTCGACAACTTTTTTCAGTTCGTTTCCGTTGCGCACGATTTTCAGATTGACTTTTTCGCCGGGACTCGTAGTTGCGATACGACTTCTGAACGAGCCCATTTCATCCACTACGCGTCCATCGAGCTCGATGATAATGTCGTCTCGTTCGAGACCGCCGAGTGAGGCTGGGCTGTCGTCGTGGACTTCGGCGATGATGATACCGTTGCCCGTTTTCGTGTCAAACCAGTCGGCGAGTTCAGGGGTGATATTTTGAATGCTGATTCCGAGAAAGCCGCGTGTGATTTTTCCATCATTGCGCAGCTGGTCGGTCACATGGCGAACCATGTTGATCGGTACGGCAAATCCGATGCCCATGTATCCGCCCGTACGTGAATAAATTGCGGTGTTCAAACCAATGACTTCACCATCGATGTTTATCAACGGACCGCCGGAGTTGCCGGGATTGATTGCGGCATCGGTCTGGATAAAGTCGGCGTAGTTGGTGATGCCCACTTCCCCGCGGCCTTTGGCGCTGATGATGCCCGCCGTAACGGAGTGGGAGAGGCCAAAGGGATTGCCTATGGCGAGGGCCCACTCGCCCACGTTGAGCGCGTCTGAGTCGCCCAGCGCGACCGTGGAGAGATCGTTTTCGTCGATTCGGAGGAGCGCTATATCGGTGGCTTCGTCGGAGCCCACGACCTCGGCGAGGTATTCTGAGCCATCGGTGAGTTTCACACGGACCTGGTCGGCGTTTCCAATGACATGGTGGTTGGTGACGATGTATCCGTCTTCGGAAATGATGAAGCCGGTGCCTTGACCTATTGGGCGAATTTCATCCTGATTTGTGTCGCTGCGGGATTGATCTCCGGGTGGGGCATTTGGGCCGGAGAAGCGTCGAAACAGCTCTTCCTCGAACTTATTGCGAGGACGGACTGACCGGGCTGTTCGTTCGACCCTGGCTTCCGCTTGTATAAAGACGACCGCTTTCGAAGCGTTCGCAGATATTTCAACGAAGGTTTCGTTCAGGCCGCGCAAATCAGCGATGCGTTCTACTTCGGCATCAACTTTCAGTAACGAATTCGCGCCGAGTGCCACCAGGGCGGCGAAGGCACATGGGATTAGCAGAGCGGTAATGAAGCGTTTTCGGGCCGGGGTTCTCATAATGCATTCTCCTAAGTATCCGATCAGTTTGACCTGCTTCCGATGGAGCCGGTTGCAGGTGAATCGGTCTTTGGGAGTATGGGAGCAAAGTACATGCCATATTTGATGCGCGTTGGAGCGTCGCGTAAGTCGAAACGAAGAAAACCATTACACATCAAGGTGCGAAAACGGTGATACTGACGCGCGGCATGGAGTTACCTGATTTCGGGTACGAGGACAGAAATCGGGTGCTTGACGCAGTTGGGGTACTGTACCTTTTTTGGGGCGACTACACCTGTGAATATTTGGTCGGCACGAGGAAAATATTGCTGATGTCGGACAAGATTTTGTCGTTGGCGTATTCGGGTTTGCCGCTGATTTCTTTCCACGCGGGATCGCTGCCGAAAGTCTGCCATGCTTTGCCGCGTGCCCGGAAGTTTTCGTAGGACAGGAAGTAGGTGAGGTTGGGCATGTCGGGGCCGCTGAGGTGTTCGCCGTAGAGGACGGGGCCGAGTCCGGTGTCACGCATGATCTGGATCTCGCCGGAATTGAACATTTCGATTTTCTTTTGACCGGCGACGACGCTGTGGCTTTGGTAGTTGCGCAGTTCGAATACGCGGTCGGGGCCGGTAACGGGGTGTTCGAGCTCGGTCATGCCTTCGAAGGAGATCATGAATTGGGTCTCGATGCGGGAGTAGGCGGTTTTTTTGGCGTCTGTATTGAGAAACGCATCGCCATCTTTGAGGAATTTCTCGTCGGCGAGTAAACGTCGGGTGCCCGTGGTGAAGGAGCTGGCGGAAGTATGGCGGATGAGCACGAATACGGGGCCGTCTTCATTACGGATTTCGAAAACGCCGACCTGGGGGATGTCGTTTCGGTTGCAGGCGGGGATGAACGTGTCCTTGAGGAAGGTGTGGAGGCCTTTTCGCTGGGCATCGGTATCGAGGTGGTAGCGGCGAAGTTCGTAGTGGTCGCGGGGTTCACCATGTTGTGCGTGGGCAGTGCGGTCGAGTTGTGTCAAGGTTGCTGCTCCTGCGGCTACTGCGCCAAGGCCCATAAAATTTCTGCGATCCATCATGATTCGTCTCCTTCGTTGGCGTAAGGGACTACCTTGGCAGAATAATGAGGTGAATTCAAGCCTCTTTGCCTTGTCAACCCTTCACGAATCACTCTATACTGTAAGGAGTTACCCTTCGAACAACCTGGAATTTATCATGGCGTTGCGCATACCTCTTTCGATTCTTCTTTTGGCCGTATCACTATCGGTGCGTGCCGCGGATTTCCGAACGGATGTCTGGCCGATTCTGGAATTGCGGTGCATCAAGTGCCACGGTGAGGACAAGCAGAAGGGGGATTTGCGTCTTGATCATCCGGGCATGTTTATCCAGGAGATGGGGTTCCCGGTGCTGGAACACAGCAGCGATGAGATGAGTATCCTGCTGGAACGAATCACGTTGCTGGAAGGTGATGAGGATCGTATGCCACCTGAGGGGGATGGTCTGACAAGTATCGAAATCGCGACCCTTCGTAGCTGGATTGAAGCCGGGGCAGGCTTCGACGGTTGGAAAGGTTTTCCTGCGAAGGCTCCGCGGACGCCGGAATGGGTGCATGCGGAACTGGCGTCGCTGAAGGTGGAATCCGAAGGTGTGCCAGAGGTGATCGAATTCAATCGCGATGTACGGCCGATTCTTTCCAATAGCTGTTATCTTTGCCACGGCTTTGACAAGAACAAGCGCCAGGCGAAATTGCGACTGGATGTGCGCGAGGATGCGATTCGGGATCGGGACGGGAGAACCGTGCTGAAGCCAGGCAGCATTACGGAGAGTGCATTGATCGCGCGGGTGTTTTCGCATCATGTGACGGACGAAATGCCGCCGCGGGACAGCGGGCGATCGTTGTCCGATATGGACCGCGCGATTTTGGCGAAGTGGATAGAACAGGGGGCGGAGTACGAGAAGCATTGGGCGTATATAGTGCCTGAGCGCAGTCCGGTGCCTAAGGTGAATGGCAAGAAGTGGGTTGCGAATCCGATTGATGCTTTTGTTCTCGCGCGACTTGAGGACGAAGGGCTGCAACCGGCGGCTCCTGCGGACAAACGAACGCTTTTGCGTCGTGTCACCTTTGATTTGACTGGATTGCCGACGACGTTTGAGGGTGTGGAGTCTTTCAAGGAGGACGGTCGTAAGCGCGCATTCCGTAAAGTGGTTGATAAACTCCTGAAGTCGGAGCGTTACGGCGAGCGCATGGCGGCGTATTGGCTGGATCTGGTTCGGTATGCGGATACCAACGGATATCACTCGGACGAATATCGCAGCGTATGGCCGTATCGTGATTATGTGATCGATGCGTTTAATGAGAACATGCCTTTTGATCAGTTTACGATTGAGCAAGTTGCGGGGGATATGTTGCCCAACGCGACGCGGGACCAGCTCATCGCGTCGGGGTATAACCGTTTGAACCAGATTTCGTCGGAGGGCGGCGTGCAGCCGGGCGAGTATATTGTGAAGTACTTTTCGGATCGTGTGCGGACGACATCGACCGTATGGCTGGGTGCGACGATGGGTTGTGCGGAATGTCATGACCACAAATTCGATCCTTTCTCGCAAGCGAATTTTTATGAGTTCGGGGCGTTTTTCGCGGACCTCAAGGAACGCGGCAAGTATGAACACGGGAAATATGGTTACGGCCCGTTCTTGTTGCTGACGACTCCTGAGCAGGAAGATGAAATCACGGCGTTTGATAAAGAAATCAAGGAACTGAAGAGTCTCATCAATCGCGCGGAAGACATGAGTGATGCGAAAAAGAGATACGAAGGTAAATTAAAGGCAGAGGAGAATCGCAAGAAGCGTGCGTCGGAAGGCATACCTTCGACGTTAATATCGGAGTCGGTGAAACCCCGTGAGATACGCATATTGCCGCGGGGAAACTGGCTGGATCATTCGGGCCCGGTGGTGAAACCCTCGATACCATCCAGTCTGGGTGTACTGAACACGGAGGGTCGTGCGACACGTCTGGACTTGGCAGAATGGTTCGTGAGTGAGCAAAATCCGCTTACGGCTCGGGTGTATGTGAATCGACTCTGGAAACAGTTTTTCGGGACGGGGTTGTCGAAAGTGCTTGATGATTTCGGGGCACAAGGCGAATGGCCGAGTCATCCAGAGTTATTGGATTGGCTGGCCGTTGAATTTATGGAGAGCGGCTGGGATGTGCAACATGTCGTGCAACTAATCGTGACGTCGAATACTTACGCGCAGTCTTCTCAAGTGAATGCGGCTGCTCTGGCGATAGACCCTTATAACCGTTTGTTGGCCTATCAGAATCGGTTGCGTCTGGAAGCTGAACAAGTGCGGGACAATGCTCTCGCGACGACCGGACTTATGGTGCATCAACTCGGCGGTCCGAGCGTTTATCCCTACCAGCCAGAGAGTTATTACGATGACACTTATGCGGGCGTGGGCAACAAAATAATTTACCATGAAGACAGTGGAGAGAAACAGTATCGTCGCGGGTTGTATGTTTTTTGGCGTCGGTCATTTCTGCAGCCGAGCATGTTGGCTTTTGATGCACCGACGCGCGAGGAATGTACGGCTGAACGGGTCGTGTCGAATATTCCGCAACAGGCGCTGGTGTTGTTAAATGATCCGACCTATGTAGAAGCGGCGCGAGCGTTGGCAGAAGATATTGTGCGTGACGGAGGTAAATCGATTGACGAAAAAATCGCGTTCGCGTATCGCCGGGTTCTGGCGCGCATGCCGAATCCGAATGAGCAGGAAGCCGTGGCGAAACTGGCCACCGCGCATCTCGCGCATTATCGCGCGAACGAAGATGATGCCAAAAAGTTACTGAAGATCGGGCAGCGCGTTGCGGATGACTCGTTGGCCGCAGCGGATGTTGCGGCGTGGACGTCGGTGTCGCGCGTTTTGTTGAATCTGCATGAAACGATTACACGAATGTAAGGACGGTTGTTGATGAATCCTTTTTATGACAGTGCATTGCAACGGACCCGCCGGGAGTTTCTCGGACAGGGGATGAAGGGACTGGGTGCGATTGCGTTGACATCGATGTTGGGTGGCAATCGTGCATTCGCGGCGTCCCAACCCGGTGTGAATTTCGGGTCGATCAATCCGCTTCATTTTGCGCCGAAAGCCAAACGCGTAATCTTCCTGTATATGGCCGGGGGGCCTTCGCACTTGGAGACCTTTGATTATAAACCGGAGTTGGCGAAGCAGGACGGTAAACCGATGCCGGAATCGTTTACCAAAGGCCAACCCATCGCGCAGTTGCAGGGGGCGAAACTGAATTGCATGGGTCCGGTATTTCCCTTCGCGAAATATGGACAGTCGGGTCAGGAAATCAGCAGTATTTTGCCGCATACACACCGGATTGCCGATGATATTTGCATTGTTCGGTCGATGATTACCGAGCAGATTAATCACGATCCCGCGCATACGTTTATGAATACGGGGACCTCGATTTCTGGACGACCCAGCATGGGCGCGTGGCTGACCTATGGACTCGGAAACGGCGCGGATAATTTGCCGGGATTCATCGTGCTTACGTCGAAAGGGGGCGGTCAGGGTCAGCCGATTGCCGCACGACAGTGGCACGCGGGATTTCTTTCGAGCAAATACCAGGGCGTGCAGTTCCAATCCTCTGGCGATCCCGTATTGTATCTCGGGAATCCTGAGGGGATTGATGCGAGACGTCAACGCGATGTAATCGATACGATCGCGTCACTGAACGCAGACTTCGATACGCTGGTTGATGACCCCGAAATCGCGACCCGCATCAGTCAATACGAGATGGCCTTCAAAATGCAGACTTCGGTGCCGGAGTTGACGGATGTCTCCGGGGAGCCTAAGCATATTCTTGACATGTATGGCGTGGACGGGAATTTGGATGGTTCCTTCGCGTCGAATTGTTTGTTGGCACGCCGCTTGGCCGAACGGGGAGTACGGTTCACGCAGTTGTATCACCGCGGTTGGGATCATCACAGTAAATTGCGCGGGGATATTCAGATTGCGAGTAAGTTGGTGGATCAGGCTTCGGCGGCGTTGGTGATGGACCTGAAACAGCGCGGCATGTTGGATGATACGCTGGTTATCTGGGGCGGTGAGTTCGGGCGTACGCCGATGGCGCAGGGCGACGGGCGTGATCACCATATCAAGGGGTTCTCGCTGTGGATGGCTGGCGGGGGCATCAAACCGGGCATTACGTATGGCGAGACCGATGAACTGGGCTACGCGGCAGAAGTGAATAAGATGCACGTGCATGATTTTCACGCAACGCTGCTGCACCAGCTCGGCATCGACCACAAACGCTTCACGCACCGGTTCCAGGGTCGTGATTTCCGACTGACGGATGTGCACGGGCGCGTCGTGCATGACATATTGGCCTAGGGTTTGTTGACGCGCGCGCTTTTGGGAATGCTGGCGCTAACACTTTCGGGGTGTACAACCGTGTCGTTTCTATCACAGGCGGGTGCAGGTCAGTTGAAGGTGCAAACTTCTGCCCGACCATTGTCGAAGGTGATTGCCGATCCAGAGACATCGACTGAAACGACTGAACTGCTCCGACAGGTTCCTGCGATAAAGGCTTATGCGGAAAAGCAAGGTCTCAACGCGACGAAGAGTTACGAGAAATATGTAGCGGTTGATGGCGATGCGGTGGTGTGGGTAGTGACGGCGTGTCCCGAATTCAGTTTGATGCCGAAGACCTGGAAATTTCCGATTGTAGGCAGCTTCAGTTATTTGGGCTGGTTCAAACGGGAGCGTGCCGAGTCGCATGCCGAAAAGCTTCGCGGCGAGGGATGGGATGTGCATGTTCGTGGGGCATCGGCGTATTCGACGCTGGGCTGGTTCAAGGATCCGATTTTTTCGACGATGCTTGGGCGCGGGGAATTGGCTGAAGCGTTGCTAGCGGAAACGATCCTGCATGAATCCTTACATGCGACTATTTACGTAAAGAATCAGTCGTACTTTAATGAGAGTCTCGCGCAGTTCGTCGGGGAAACCATGGCGATGGAGTATCTGGATGAGAACCATGGTGCGGCGGACGACTACGCGCGTTGGCTGGAGCTTCGCAAAAAACGATCCGAAGGCTTCGCGAGGGCGTTTACGGAACTGAGCGACCTCTATCAATTGGAAGTATCCGATGAAGAGAAACGCGCCGAAAAAGAGCGGATACTGACGGCACTGCAGGTCGATCTGAAGCTTCCGAACCCGCTCAATAACGCGGCCTTGTCTGGCGCACGGACTTATGATTCGGGGCTTGAAGCATTCGAGAAGTTATTCGACGAATCCGAGCGCGACTGGGCTGCGTTTCTGGCGCGACTGTCGGGTTTGAGGCCGGACTCGTTCTCGCGACATCAACAGGCCGAATTCGCTGTTGTGCTGGAAGATTTACATTAAGTCGGCGAAATGTTCAATCGCTTCGTCTTTTCCTTCACGCATGAAGGGGGCCTCAGTAGAGATTGCGTTCAATGTTGGGGGCGAGAAGGTAGGGGTAGGTGCGGCGCAGGATGTTGCGATGCACCCAGCGATCCACTTTGCGAAGGCGTTCGACGAGGGCGTACATTTTGGCGTCTTCGTTGTAGAACCGCTGAATGTCGGTTGCGGTGATTGGTTTTTCAAAGTTGAAGCGTTCGTTCACGTAGTCGGTGAAGTCGGGTGTGAGGTGATCGAGTTGTTCCTTGCGCAAATTACCGAGGAAGTCGAGAAGTTGTCCCCGAAGATCGAAATACTTGTCCAAGACTTTCGGCACTTCGCGCATGTAATACCATCTTAGCAGCGCAGGGATCGGGCCCATATAGTTTTTCCAATCGAGCAGGCTTGCGCCGTTGGAATCACGGTAGAAGGGCGTGCTGACATCGAGGTAAAGCAACTCATCGTTGACAAAGGCCCAGTTGGAGAGTTGACCGTCGCTGGTGCCTTCCGGGCAGACGCAGGTTTCGATGCGATCAACGATGCGCTCGAATTGCGTCTGGCATTCGTCCGGGCTGTCGTTCGCGAAACCAGTTTGTGGCGAGGGAGTCTTCAGCCAATGCTGTTTGCACACAATAGACGACGACATCGTTGTTATCCCGTTCGAGGATGCACGCTTCGTTCGGTACGACATGGAGGCCGCGATTCGTCAACGCTTCTACGTAATCATGAATGGTCTGGGCGACGTGTTCTGCGGCTTGGCGGGACTTCATGACGGGTAATCGTTTTACGGCGAAGGTGCCATCGTCGGTATCGAGGAGGAGGACGGTGGTGATTTCGCCGTAGCCGATGATGCGCAACGAGGACTCATCGCCTGACCGCATGGCGTGGACAACCAGGTCTTCCAGCGCATTCAGATCGGATTGTGACAGGGCAATTGATATGGGGTATCCAATTACGGGCATCGATTTCTCAGGAGTGTAGCATTGTTTCGATTGGAGGTGCATCGGTATACTCGTTTGTGGAACGGGTCTCGACGGGTGATGGATGAAAATTCTTCAGGTCAACAAATTTTTTCGGGTGGTCGGTGGCTCGGAGCGGTATCTCTTTGAGTGCAGCCGAATGCTTGAGGAGCATGGTCACGAGGTTGCTTATTTTTCGATGGAGCACCCGGACAATCAGCCCTGCGCGCAGTCGGATTATTTCGTGAACCCGATTGAGTATAAGGGGACCTCGCTGGGATACAAGTTGAAGACGTTGTCGAGCACTGTGGGTAAAACCGTGTATTCCTTCGAATCGCAGCGCAAGATGACCGCCTTGCTGGAAGCGTTCAAGCCGGATTTGGTGCATCTGCACATGATCAGTCATCAGATTTCCCCGTCGATTCTGCCCGTGATTCGCAAGGCGGGTATTCCCATCGTGCAGACCTGTCACGAATACAAATTGGTATGCCCGAATTACAAGATGTACATCGAGTCGCGCAATGAGATTTGCGAGCGATGCCTGGGCGGTGCCTATCGACACGCAGTGCACAATCGATGCATTAAAGATTCGTTGGCGGGAAGCGTGCTGGCTGCGGGCGCGATGTATTTTCACAAGGCCACGCAGATCTATGAGAAGAATATTGATTTGTTTTTACCGTCGAGTCAGTTCATGGCCGACAAGTTTGTTGAAGCCGGAATCCCTGAATCGAAGTTGCGGCATGTTCCGAATTACATAAACCTGGAGCCCTATCAACCCTGCTACGAATCTGACGGGTATGTCCTTTATATGGGTCGTCTGTCCGAAGAAAAAGGAATCGCGACGCTGTTGAAGGCCAAGGCCCTTGTGCCGGAGCTGGAGTTGGTCATTGCGGGGACCGGGCCGCTTGAGACGGAGCTACGGGAACTGTGCGCGGTGAACGACATCAAGAATGTTCGATTGGTGGGGTATCAAGAGGGAGACGCGCTGAAGGCGCTCATTTCCAAGGCGGCCTTCGTGGTGATTCCCTCGGAATGGTACGAAAATGATCCGCTTGTGACGCTGGAGGCTTTTGCCACGGGCAAGCCGGTGATTGGCGCCCAGATCGGAGGGATTCCTGAACGGATTCAGGAGGGTGAGACCGGTCTGCTGTTTGAGTCGGGCAATGTTGAAGCGTTGTCTGTGTGTCTCCAGAAATTGTCGGATACCTCGTTGTGCCGCGAGATGGGTGAGAATGCCCGCACGTACATTGAAGGCTTTAGTGACGGATACTATGATCGCCTGATGGATATTTATGCCGAAGCGGGGGCGACTCCATGAGTGATGCGCCTCGGGTATCGGTCGTGATTCCGTTGTATAATCATGTGAGTTCGGTTGGTGTTACCCTCGACTCCATTCTGTCACAAACTGTCCGGCCGCATGAGGTGATTGTGGTGGACGATGGTTCAACTGACGACCCGGCGTTGACTTTGGCGCCGTATGTGGATGCGGGACACATTCAGCTGTTGCATCAGGAGAACGCGGGTGTATCTGCGGCCCGAAATTTGGGGATCGAGGCAGCCACAGGCGATTATA
>JAYGCN010000201.1:0-28138 GCA_046583315.1 Candidatus Hydrogenedentota bacterium | reverse complement strand
GTTTTCAAGGACTCGAAGTTTTCTGGAGTGATCTGAGAAAGGGGCGCGTATTTTGTGCTGCCTTTGTCTCCACCGTAGGATTTCCATTGTCCGTCGGAGGTTCCGAGTTGGGCCGCGGCGTTGAGGGTACAGAATAAAAAGGTAATCAGTATTGCGCGAATCATGTATTGTTCTCCTGTTGCTCAGACTCTCCAGCCTACAATGTCGGCTCTCGCGATGTCCAATGTAGCGCCCACGCATTGAATCGAAGTCAGGTTGGGTCTTATACTATACGAGGAGAAACGCAATACGAGCCGGTTACATCACGTTTTGGAGGAAGAATTATGGCTGGGGAATATCAGCTGGCACAGCAGAAATTGGAAGAGGGGCTTGAATCGGTTCGCGAAGATAGTGGTATGGACGATGATACTTTTGCGCGCGCGTTGATGTATCAATTGGTCGAGCACAATAAGAGTTACCGCTCCGACAAGGACATTATTGGCGAGCTTGAGCAGATTGTGCGCACGATTGAAGACGGCGGCGACTCGGTTATTACACGCGGTTGCTAGACCGATTCTACCTTATTTCAATGCTGCGAGTTCTTCTTCGTAGGTCGGGAATGAATCTTTCATGACGGCTTGGTGGAGCAGCGAATAGGCGACTACTTCATCGGTTTCGCCATCGCGAATGAGCGTTCTGACCCAGTACCCTTCTGTGCGTCGAGTCTGGCCCAGAGCGATGAGTTCGCGATCGAGACGGTATTCTTTTCCGACGAAGAGCGGTCCTTGCACCATGCCGATTTCCAGATCGGCAAAGAGGCCGATGTGGGGTTGGCGAATGTTCCAGCCTTTCTGGCGACTGGAGAACTGGCACAGGACGCAGACCATTTCGAGCGGGATGATGGGGCTGCCCCAGGGGGAATCGTTGCCGGCGTAGTGCCAGGGGGAGTCTTCGGTGATGACTTTTAGTTTGCTATTCAGCGTAAAGGGATAGCTTTTGCCGAGGTGCTGATCGAAATCCATGCTGACGCGTTCGTCTTCGGCACCTTTGTCACCGACGTTCATGTCGCGTAGCACGATCAAGTCGCCTGCCGGACGGAGACGTTCCATGCGCGCTTCCAGTTCGGAGGGGGAATGATCGGAGCCGACAGATGCGGTGCCCATGAGGACGGGGGTGCCATCCTTTTTTTCGGCACGGATGCGGACCGATGTTTCTCCGTCTTTGGGTATCTCGACGAAGGCTTTGACTTCCTCGCCTTCCACGACCATGTTTTGGTAGTGGGAACTGATGCAGCCAGTTTTGTAGCACTCTTCGCCCCAGAGTTCAGTCAATAATGGCGTGAACTGGGAGAAATGCGTGGGCACCTCGATGGGGGCCCCGAAAATCCAAGCTTCTCTGCTGTTTCATCATCGTGAATGGACAAGTGTCCGCCGTATTCCTGATCGGCGAGCATTTGTCTGGGTGCCCGGAAAGGGCCGCTTAATTCGAGTGGTGTATCAAACGGTTGTTCGGACATTATTCACGAATTCCTTCTTTTGGTTAGGCCTTGTAACGCGAGAGCTCGTTGCGCGCGACGACCATGCGATGCACTTCATCGGGGCCATCAGCGAGGCGCAGTGTGCGGGCGCTCGTATACATATTGGCCAAGGGAGTCCATTGCGATACGCCGGTCGCGCCGTGTAACTGAATCGCGCGATCAATAATGGTACACGTCATTTCGGGCACCATGGCTTTGATTCCGGAAATGTAGATTCTGGCTTGCTGCGTACCCATCAGATCCATGGCACGTGCGGCCTGGAGTACCATCAGGCGCATGCTGTCGATTTCAATGCGCGTACGGGCGATAACGTCGTAGTTGCCGCCGAGGTTGATGATGGGTTTGCCGAAGGCTTCACGGGAAAGACCGCGTTCGCACATGAGTCTGAGTGCACGCTCTGACATGCCGATGCAACGCATGCAGTGGTGGATGCGGCCTGGTCCGAGGCGGCCTTGGGAGATTTCGAATCCGCGACCGGGTCCGAGCAGGATGTTTTCCTTGGGAACGCGCACGTCCTCGAGTTTGATGTGCATGTGGCCGTGCGGAGCGGCGTCGTGGCCGAATACGTGCATGGGGCCCAGAATGTTGACGCCGGGTGTATCCAATGGAACGAGAATCTGGGATTGTTTCTGTGCGCGGGGGGCGTCGGGGTCGGTCTGCACCATCAGGATCATGATTTTACAGCGGCTGTCGCCGGCGCCGGAGATGTAATATTTTTCTCCGTTGATAACCCATTCGTCTCCTTCTAGCATGGCGCGCGTCGCGACGTTTTTCGCGTCGGAGCAGGCGCGACCGGGTTCTGTCATGCCGAAGCAGGAGCGAATTTCACCTGCGAGTAGCGGCTCAAGCCATTCCTTCTTCTGAGCTTCGGTGCCGTATTTGTGGATCACTTCCATGTTACCGGTATCGGGCGCGGCGCAGTTGAAGACTTCGGAGGACATGGGGCATTTGCCCATTTCTGCGGCCAGATAGGCATAATCGAGGTTGGTGACGCCTTCGCCATTCCAATCGGGTAAGAAGAAGTTCCAGAGGCCGGCAGCTTTGGCTTCACTTTTCAGCCCTTCCAGAATTCCGAGCGAGTGCGCGCTCAGCGACCAACGGTCATTTTCATCGATACGTTTTTCATAGAATTCCTCTTGCACCGGTTCGATTTTGTCCGCAATGAAGGCCTTGACTTTTTCAAGTGATGGTTTGAAGCGTTCGGACAGTTCGAGATAAAAAAGTGATTGTTCCTCAGACATGATGTCTCCTTGTTAATGATGTTTTCGTCGATTCTTGGTTTCGACGCTAAGCGTAATTCGGTAGTTGCACCGAAATTAGTCAGATGTGAATGGCACAGCCCGCGAAACCTCGCTTGGGAAGTATCCAAGTGAAACGATTCATGGACAACCATTCTTACAAATAGAGTTCGACCTGTGCAAGTCATGGGGCGGATTCTATTCGAAAGGAGGGGTTCTGTGGTCTCAAATCTTGACTCCATTGACGGCGTCTGCTTAAATTGACGGTTCACCGCAGGAGGAGAATCGAGTATGCCGTATGTGGATTTCAGTATGAATGGCAAAGTAGCTCTGGTGACCGGGGGAAGCCGCGGAATCGGCGAGGCCATTGCTCGGGCGTTTGTGGAGCAGGGGGCGACCGTGATAATTTCTTCGCGCAAGCAGGAAGGGCTGGATGCTGTTGCGGAGTCTATCAATGCCGAGGGTGGGACGTGTATTCCGATTGCTTCACATGCAGGAAAACCGGAGGACATTGCCGCGCTGTTTGAACGGATCGAAAAGGAGCACGGTGGGGTTGATGTACTTGTGAATAATGCGGCGACGAACCCGTTTTTTGGCCCGGCGATTGAAATTTCCGAGGCAGCATTTGACAAGACGGTAGAGGTCAACCTGAAAGGGTACTTCATGATGATGCAACATGCTGCGCGTCAGATGAAGGCGAAAGGCGCGGGATCGATTATCAACGTGGCGTCCATTGCGGGCATTCGACCTGGACCGAATGAAGTGACGTATGCGTTGACGAAGGCGGCGGTCATTAGCATGACGAAGGGTTATGCGAAAGAACTTGGGCCTGATGGGATTCGCGTAAATGCAATCGCGCCCGGCGTGGTGGAGACGCATTTCGCGAAGGTTTTGGTGGAGACGAAAGAAATTCATGATCGCATCATGGCGCACACGCCACTGCGTCGACATGCGCAACCCAAGGAGATTGCCGGGGCAGCGGTTTTTCTTGCTTCGGAAGCGGGAAGTTATGCCACGGGTTCGGTGATCGTATTGGACGGTGGAGCCAGTGCGTAGAATATTGAGAATCGAGCGGGAACAACTTTAGGAAACAGTTTATGAACGCAGCGGTATATGAACCACCCACCCGCGATGAAGCCATCGCGACAATGAATGCAGATACCTCGCCCTTTGCGACACATACTGAAAATATCGGCGGCGTAGATTTCGAAGTGTATACGCATGCGCCGGGGGATATGCGCGATTACTTTAACTTTTCGAACGAACATTTCGCTGATAATGAGTTTTTGATTTACGGCGATGAGCGCATTACCTTCGGTGAGGTGCACAGGAAATCTGTGGCGTTGGCGTACAAACTTCAGGAAATTGGCGTAAAACCCGGGGATCGCGTTGGAATATCGATGCGGAACTATCCGGAGTATGCCTATGCGGTTGAGGCGACACTGGCTGTTGGCGCGGTTGCGGTGACGTTGAATTCATGGTGGCAGGAGGATGAACTGGAGTATGGCCTGAAGGACAGTGGTGCCCGGTTTGCGATTGTGGATCAGGATCGATGGGTACTTCTGGAGTCCTCGCGAGATTTGCTGGATCTGGGTGTCGCGATTGCGCGGCCGGTGGGCGATTTGCCAGATGGTGTTCTGGACTTGGCCGATCTCTTGCAGGATCACTCGCACGATGCCTTTCCAGAGTTGGATATAGATACGGATAGTGACGCGCTCATTATGTACACGTCGGGGTCGACCGGGCGTCCAAAAGGTGTGGTGTTAACCCATCGCAGCATCATCAGCGGACTGACGAATTTTTCATTTGTCGGGATGTTGGCAGCGATTCTCGGGGAAGACGGTACGGTAGCGAACGAAGTTACGGAGTGGCTAAAGGGCGGTGCCGCTTCGGTGGACGATCCGATTGCCAAACGATTACCGGCTGCGGCGATGTTGCTGAACGTTCCCCTGTTTCATGTGTCGGGCCTGCACACGATGCTGTTTTTGAGTTATCGCTCGGGTCGCAAACTGGTGATGATGTACAAGTGGAACGCCGAGCAGGCCTTGGAGTTGGCCGAGAAGGAATCGCTCACAGTGATCGAAGGCGTGCCGACGATGATCGGAGAGATTCTCAATTCACCCGATTTACACACTCGTAATATTGAGACGGTGACTAAAATTGGTGGCGGCGGATCGGCTCGACCTCCGGAGCATGTGAAATTGTTGCAGGAACATCTTCCTCAGGCCGTTCCAGGCACGGGGTACGGCATGACAGAAACGAATGCGATTGGTACGACGATTGGCGGCGAGGATTATATTGGTCGGCCAAGTTCGGTGGGGCGCCCTAGTCCAAAGTTGGTAGAGCTTGAAATTCGTGACGAGAACGATAAGGTGTTGGGCGTGAACGAAGAGGGGCAGATCTGCATGAAATCGGCCGCGAATATGCGGTGTTATTGGAACAAGCCGGAAGCGACGGAGGAGACCCTGCAGGATGGCTGGTTGTACTCTGGTGATTTGGGTCATATTGACGAAGAAGGATTCGTCTTCATCACGGGTCGCGCGAAAGACATCATTATACGCGGGGGCGAGAATATCGCTTGCGGCGAAATTGAAAATGTATTGTACGAGCACCCGGCGGTCAACGAGGTCGCGGTACATGGTGCGCCGGATGATCGGCTTGGCGAAATTGTGTGCGCGACGGTATACCTCAAGGATGGCGCTGAGGCAACCGAATCTGAAATTCAGGAGCATGTGCGTTCGAAACTGGCAGCGTTCAAAGCGCCGAGCCATGTATTGTTTTCGGACGATCCCTTGCCGCGAATCGCTTCGGGGAAATTCGACAAGGTCAATTTGCAAAAACATGCCATTGAGTGGCTGGAAGTAAATAAGTAGAAACCGATTTCTTGTAAACCGAAAGGATTTTGAGATGGGACGTTTGGATGGACGCTGTGCGGTAGTGACGGGTGCGGGAAATGGCATCGGTCGCGCCGTGGCGAAACGATTGGCGGCGGAGGGTGCTCGGGTTGCCGCGATGGATATTGATACGGAGGGATTGAAGGTTACGGCGCAGGAAATTGGCGCAGCATGTTTACCGGTAGAACTGGATATTACGAGCGCGGAGGCGCTGAAGTCGGCGGTGGATAAGGTCTCTTCGGAGTTCGGCGAATTGCATGTGCTTCACGCGAATGCCGGGGTCGCGCTTCACTCGTTGGCGAGCGACTGTAGCGAGGAAGTTTGGGATCAAACGATATCCGTGAATTTGACGGGCTCATTTCGGACGATACAGAGTTTTCTACCTATCATGCGTGCGTCGACAGGGCATCGGGCGATCATTGCGACCGCATCTGTACAGGCATTGCGCGGTACCGCCTGGAATGTGGCGTATGATGCCTCGAAGGCTGGTGTTACGGGCATGGTTCGTTCCTGTGCCCACGAATTCGGGGCCTATGGAATCACCGTGAACGCGATCGCGCCGGGACCTATTGATACGCGGATGTTAGGCGTGGGGGATGATGTACAGAAACGGGAACGTCTGGCCGGGCGGGTGCCGATGCGACGCCTTGGATTGCCTGAAGATATTGCGGGTGCGGTACTGTTTTTTGCGTCGCCGGATGCGTCTTTTGTGACCGGACAGGTGCTTCCTGTGGATGGTGGATTGATTATGAATGCAACGGGACGTGCCTACATGACGCCTGAAGAGCGTGGACATTAAGGAGAAGAACGGATGTCTTTCAAGACCTTACTTTATGATGTAGAAGACCATATTCTGACGATTATGCTGAATCGACCTGACCGACTCAACGCCTTTAACGGCGATATGTTTCGCGATCTGATGGCTGCCTTTGATCAATCGGATGCGGATGACGATGTGCGTGTTGTAATCATCACGGGTTCGGGACGAGGGTTCTGCGCCGGTGCGGATTTGGAACGCGGTGGCGATACGTTTGCGGGTCGCGACGAAAGTTCGAGAACACCTGATGCTGGCGGTGAAGTTTCACGCCGTATTTTCCGTAGCCTGAAACCTGTTATTGTGGCATTTAACGGTCCGGCTGTGGGTGTGGGTTTGACGTTTCCGCTTGCGGCCGATATTCGTCTTGCTACGAAGAATATTAAGATGGGATTCGTATTCACGGCCCGTGGCATTATTCCGGAGGCGTGTTCGTCGTGGTTTTTGCCGCGCATTGTCGGGATCAGTCAGGCGTTGGAGTGGTGTTATACCGGACGCGTCTTCCGATCCGAGGAAGCGTTGGAGGCGGGACTGGTGCGCAGTCTTCATGAACCGGACGAATTGATTCCGGCGGCGCGTGAGTTGGCCCGGGAGATGGTTGAAAATGCATCGCCGATATCGAATACTGTGTTGCGGCACATGATGTGGAAAATGCTGGGTGCGAGTGATCCGGTTGAGGCGCACCGCATCGATACGCGGGGAATTGACGTGATTGGTAGTTCACCGGATGCGGCTGAAGGGGTGACGGCGTTTCTGGAGAAACGTAAACCCGAGTTCCCCGGTCGTGTCAGCAAGGATCTCCCGGACTATTTCCCCTGGTGGGAAGAGCCGACGTTTTAGACCGCTAGGGTTATTCGCTTTCGACGGCTTTCAGGTAGTCGTCGAGCGTGCGTCCTGACTCCGGCGCGAAGCTGGATTTCAGAATGCGGGCCTGTTGCATTCGGTCGATTCTGAAGTTTCGAAAGCCTTTGCGATATTCGCACCAGCTAGCCAGTGACCAGGTGCTACCCCAGTAGAATAGACCCAATGGGCGCACCGTTCGCGTTTTTTGCTGGCCGTCGCCGCGAGTGTAATGAAACCTGAGTTTGCGATGGGAGCTGATTCCATCGCGCGCCAGGGCCAAGGTTTCGCGGACTTGTTTTGGGACATGAAAATCGGGAACCGCCAGAGTGGGATCATCGATTCCCTCTTTCACTTCTGTGGTAACGACTGCGGAGATTTTGTCCAGTGCGCGTTGGGCGGAGCGTTGCAATTCTTCGTCGGTCTAGGCGCGTACCATACGTACGCCGAGGGAGAGTGCTTTGGCTTCTTCGAGTGTAAACATGAGTGGGGGTAGCTCGAATTCTCTTCGCAGGACGTAACCGACTCCGGCTTCTCCTTCGACCGGTACGCCGGACAGAATCAAGGCTTGGATGTCGCGATAGATTGTGCGCTTGGAGACCTGAAGCTCCCGTGCCGGGTCCATTACGGTGATGATCGGGCCTTTGCGTATCAGCAGCACCAATTCAAATAGTCAGTCGGCTCGGCGCATGGTCTGGGTCCTCCGGAAACTCGCATAACTGGCCTCGGCGCATGGTATCGCACCGAGGCCAGAGAGCACAACGAAGGGTCAGGATCCTGCCATCGCGTCGGCATCCATGTAGGGCATGGGCGGGACTTTGCCGCAGAGTCGTGTGTAGACACTGAGCGAGCCGCGATGGTGGGCGGTGTGTTCTACGATGCCTGCAACGACGACAAGTTTGGGATCGCCGCCCATGATGGGACCTTCGGGCATTGGCTCGAGTATTTGTTCAAGCGTCTTCGAGCCGATTAGTGAGATCGCCTTGTCGTAGTTTTCGGTGCACAATGCGCGCGCCTTTTCGATTGACGTCACGTCTCTGGCCTGCAGAGGGTGCTCTTCGAAATTCATGTCGAAGCCTTTTTCGAAGCCGCCTTCGATGAACCAGTCGACGGTTAACGCGATATGCGCGAGTTGTTGTGCTGCCGTGAACGAGTTCTCATCCGGGGCATAGGTAGAATCGTCCTCGGTGAGAGCGCTGGTGGCGCGGTCGAGGTATACTTTGCTTGCTTTGAGTTGGTTTACGAGTACTTCGGGGGTCATGTTTGTTCTCCTTGTTTGGGTTGGATTGCGTTGATGTAGTAATCCTACCAAGGTGCTCCTGACAGCGTAGTGTCAGTAGTGTTCATGGCTCAAAAGAATACCCGAACCCGCTAAATACTGAATTAACAGCGGGTTAGCGAATTCGGGTGGAAATGAATCTGAAATTTTTTCAATACCCTTTGAGTGTGGCGTAACGATTTCGGTGATATTGTGAGTTGCCGAGGGTCTGGCTGGCGACTCGAGAGCGTTTTAGGTAGAAGCCGATGTCGCATTCGTCGGTCATGCCGATGCCACCGTGCATCTGGATGCCTTCGTTACTGACGAGGTGGAAGATGTCGTTGAGTTTGGCTTTGGCGAGACTGGCGAGCAGTGCGACGTTGTCGGAGTCTTCGTCAATGGCGGTCAGGGCTTTGTAGACGACGGACCGGGCCATTTCAATTTCCCCAAACATTTCCGCGGCGCGGTGTTGCAGGGATTGGAAGGAGCCAATGGGTACGTCGAATTGTACGCGAGTTTTCAGGTATTCCATCGTAATTTCGAAGACTTGTGTCAGGGAACCGAGCATTTCTGCGGCGAGGCAGATTCGAGCGCGGTCGAGGGCTGCGGTAAGTGACGCGGAACCGCCGTCGACTTCGCCGAGTATGGCAGATACATCAACCTGAACGTTGTCCAACCTTAGGGTGGAGGAATTTCGACTGTCGACCATGTGGGTGCGTGAGCACGTGAGGCCGGATGCGTTGGCATCGACGAGGAAGAGCGTGATGCCGTTTTCATCGGAGTCGTTTCCTGAGGTACGGGCTACGACGATGAATTGATCGGCGACGTGACCGTCTAGCACGAATCGTTTTTCGCCGGAGAGCGTGTAGCCATCGTCGGATTTTTCTGCTTTGCAGGCGATTTTTCCTGGATTGTGTGTGGCTTCTTCATCGACTGCGACGGAGACCAGACGTTCGCCGGATATGATCGCGGGAATGAGTTCTTGTTTTTGTGCGTCGTTGCCGGAGAGGTGAACGAGTGTTCCACCGAGAACCACCGTGGAGAGAATCGGTGAGGCGACCAGGGAGCGGCCGGTTTGCTCAAGGATGACGCCCATGCCTTGATATCCGAAGTCGAATCCGTCGAGATCTTCGGGGAAGATGGCACCGGTCCAGCCCATCTCAGCCATGCTCGCCCAAAGTTCGCGCGAGAATCCGTCTTCGTTTTGTTCATCGCGCAACTTGCGGAATTCGGTGATGGGTGCGCGGGTGTTGCAGAATTCGCTGGACGAGTCCTGCAACATTACTTGTTCTTCATTCAATACCATGGACATGGTAGGTACTCCTTCTTAAACTGGGTTAGCCTTTGGGTAGGCCAAGGACTCGGGTTGCAACGACGTTGAGCATGATTTCGGAGGTGCCACCTTCGATGGAATAGCCCTTGGAGCGTAACCATGAGCGGGCGAGCGTGAGTTCTTCTTCGTTGAAGCCTTCGCCTTCCCAGCCGAGAGCCTGGTTGCCTTCTATATCGAGCAGCAGCTCGAATTTGTTCTTGGCGAACTTGGTCCCGACATGTTTGAGCATTGAAGAGGCAGCTCCGACGCTGGCGCCGACCTCGTTCATCTCACGGTACCGTTTGGACAGGCATGCGAAGGCGGCATCGTCCATATCTTGTTGGGCAATCTGATCGCGTAATACGGGGTCGGCAATCCGACCGTCGTCTTCGCCGAGATAGTCTTTTGCAATGTCACTGACCTGCCGCGCAGAGGCTTTGGATTCGCCGAGGCTGCTGATCATGACGCGTTCGTGGGTGAGCAGGAATTTGGCAATATTCCAACCCTCATTTACGGCACCGACCATGTCGCTCTTGGGGACTTTGAGATCGATGATAGAGGTTTCGTAGAACACGGAGTATCCACTGATCAGTGTGATGGGATTGATTTCCACTGCGGGGTCCGTTCGGTCAAAGAGCACGACGCTGATACCACCGTGTTTCTTGCCGCTGAAATCGGTGCGCACGAGGCAGAACATCCAGTCGCCGAGGTGGGCATCTGAGGTCCAGAGTTTGTTTCCGGTGACGAGGTAATGATCGCCCATATCTTCGGCGCGCATCTGGAGGCTGGCCAAATCGGAGCCAGCGTTGGGTTCGCTGTACCCTTGGCACCAGCGGACTTCACCTCGCGCGATTTTTGGGCAGTGTTCCATTTGCAACTCGCGGGAGCCGAATTTGAGCAGCGTTGGTCCGAGCATGAATCGCCCCATGCCGGCCAAGGGAATACGGCATTTCTGGCGGGCCATTTCTTCGCGAAGAATGGTCGCCTCTTCTTCATTCAAGCCGGCACCGCCGCAGTCGACAGGCCACTCGGGACAGGTCCAGCCTTTTTCGGCCATACGGTCGAGCCAGAGTTTGGCATCCGGATGGAAGAACTCACATTGTGTACCGCCATTTGGGATATCGCCCATGTTGAGGGGTGCCTTCAGGGCATCGGGATAGTTTTCGGTCAGCCAGTCGCGCGTCTCGAGGCGAAAGGTTTCGAGTGTTTCGGTTTCCACGCTCACGGTGAACTCCTCGTTTGTGCAGATTTGATTGGTTTATTATGGGATTGGACTCGAAATGAATGCATTAAAATCGGCAAACCAGCGATTTCGAATCGGTCACCACAGCGGATATATGCTACGCCTTGCAAGGGTATTTTTTCAACCCGTGCCTGATAGGTTGAACCGACGGGCTTCAGGGCTTGCGTACTTGTACGGTGCTTCGATAGGATGGAAGTTCCTATGGAGGAGAACCTGATGAATCTAGTTAAATCGATGCTTATGGGCGTTTGCGTCGCAGCGCTACTGGTAGGATGCACGGGAGCCCCTCCGGACGGTGGCAGTGGCGGACAGACTGCCGCCACTTATGATCCAATGACGGATCCGCTGGTGAATCCTGAAGAGATGTTTGAGCCGTTTCCGGCGGATGACCTGTCGCGTGTGGATTTTGATGCGACCCTCGTTCGTCATTCGGCAGGTGAACCGCGGAATTTGAATCCGATCTTCGTGAATTCCTGGTTCGATTTTTATATGCAGACCTTGTTGTTTAGTTATGTCTACCGGCGCGACGGCACCTTGACCTGGAAGCCGAGCGAGGAACGCGTTGAGTGGGCGAAGGATTCGGATGATCGTATGATCACGACGGTCAAGTTGCGACCCGGTCAGATTTTTCATGACGGGCATCCACTGACGACGGAAGACATCAAATTTACATGGGAGGCGATCAGAAGTCCTGAAGTGCCCGCGTATTACTATAAATATATGGTGAGCCAGATCAAGGATATAAAGATCATTGATGATTTGACGCTGGAGTTTCATCATGTGAAGGCGAGCCCGATGAATCCACAGAACATCGGATTTCCGATTTTACCCAAACATATCTACGGGAAGCCTGACGAGTTGGCGAAAGATCCTACGATGTCGCGCAGTGATTACTATGTGCATTTGGCACGTGAAGGCGTGGTCGGTGGCGGACCGTACAAGTTTGTGGAATGGCGCACCAATGATCGCCTCGTGGTGAATCGCTGGGAGGATTTCCCGTTCGAGAAGCCTCACTTCGCACGGCAGATTATAAAAATTCAGCCGGATCGCAATGTCGCGTTGCTGATGTTCAAGAGCGGCGGGCTGGATGAGATTTGGCTGACACCGCAGCAGTACGCGACCCAGACCAACGACGAAGAATTCAGGAAGTACGGGGTGAAGGGATACTTCACGCGACGTATGTTCGCTTTCATTGGTTGGAACATGGATGGCAGTAACCCGTTTTTTCAGGATGCGAAGGTACGTCGGGCGTTGGCCCATGCGTATGACACGGAGAAGGTTCTCAAGATTGTGACGTACAACTTGTTCCAGACGTCGAACGGGATTTTCGATAAGGAGCATTGGGGATACAATCCTGATGTGAAGCCGCTGGAGTTTAATTTGGATAAGGCTGCGGCATTGCTGGATGAGGTTGGCTGGCTGGTGAGTGATGAGGATGGTTGGCGCCATAAGGAAATTGATGGGACATCGGTGAAGTTTGAATTTGAGATGCTGATGGCGAAGTCTTTTACATGGGCCACGCCGATGGTGGATGATTTTCGGAACAATCTGAAGAAGATCGGTATTGCGTTCAATTTTCGGGTGATTGAGAATGCCGCCTTCGATACACGGTATCTGAAGCATGAGTTTGAATCGATTGTGAGCGTGTGGGAGGTGTCTAACGATCCTTCCCAGTGGCGCAATCATTTTCACACGGACGAATATGACGGCGGGCGCAACATCGGAGCGTACAGCAACGCGCGCGTGGATGAACTGATGGATTTGAGTGAAAGTACCTACAACCGCGATGAACGCGCGGTGTTTTTCCGTGAGATGCAGCAGATTATCTATGACGAGCAGCCGCATTTGTTCATGTGGAATTACACGATGCTGCATGGATTTAATAAGAACATGAGAGGCATCAACTTTTCCCCTGCAGGCGTGTTTTTGTATGACCCTGCAGAACGGGCGTGGTGGTTACCTAAGGAAACGGCAAAGGAGAATTAGTGTGAGTCACGAATTTATCAATGCGGAACGCAAAGATCACCTGACGATCATTACGTTGAATCGTCCTGAGCGTATGAACGCGTTGCATCCGCCCGCGCATCAGGAGCTGCATGCGACGTTGAACGATTATGCGTCGGATCCGGATCAGCGGGTGTGTATCATCACTGGGGCTGGAGAAAAGTCGTTTTCGGCTGGTAACGATCTGAGATGGCAGGCGGAGAATGGTCGTGACGCCGTGGGCGAAGGCATGAAAGGCGTTGATACTGGTTTTGCGGGACTGGTGAAACGACATGATTGCTTCAAACCTATCATCGCCGCGGTGAATGGTTTTGCGCTGGGTGGTGGTTTCGAAATCGCCTTGGCCTGCGATATTATTATTGCCTCAGAAAACGCATCTTTCGGGCTGCCGGAACCGCGTGTGGGTCTCATGGCGGCTGCAGGTGGTGTACATCGTCTACCGCGACAGATTCCCTATCATATCGCAATGGGTATGATGTTGGCTGGTAAACGTCTCACGGCGCAGGAGGGTTATGAGCACGGATTGGTCAATGAAGTGGTGCCTCAGGACAAGCTGCTTGAAACGGCTGAAGCCTGGGCTGCTGAGATCATGCTGGGCGCGCCTTTGTCATTGCAGGCCACCAAGGAGGCTGCTACAAAGGGTTTGGGTATTTCACTGGAGGAGGCGATCGATACGACGTATCCTGTGATGAAGCAGATGTTTCAGTCGGAAGATTTGATTGAGGGACCGAAGGCCTTCGCGGAGAAGCGGAAGCCAGTATGGAAGGGGCGTTGATATGAGTGCGATTTCTGGACCTTCAGATGGACCGGTGGCTGTTACGGGTGCGTCAGGTTATATTGGATCACATGTGGTCAAGAATCTGGTTGAAGCCGGGTACACGGTGCGTGCGACGGTGCGCGATGCTACTCGCGAGGACAAGGTTTCGTACCTGAACGAGATTGGCGAAGCGGGTCCGGGTAGTGTAGAGATTTTTTCGCGCGATCTATTCAAGGCACACGAAGGCGTTTACGATGATGTTTTTAGGGGATGCTGCGCAGTGTTTCATGTTGCGGCTGATCTGGGAAGCGATCCGACGTACGGTGCAAGGGATGCGCAGCGGGTGTTCGACGGTTGCATGACGTCAACGAAGGGCATTTTGGATTCGGTCGAAAAAGCCGCTACGGTGAAACGTGTGATTTATACATCCTCGTGTGCGGCGATTATGGGCCTGCGCGAAGGGGGTCGCAATGCGAGCGGATATGAGTATAAGGATGACGACTGGGCAGGCGAAGGATCGTATGAGACGATTGAATCCAGGTGGACAGTGAAAGACCGAAAAACGGGCGAGCCGAAGCCGCTGTGGACGTTGGAACGGCAGCCGTATGCGATGGGCAAGGTGGAAGCAGAGCAGTATGCCTACGCGTGGGGAGGACGGACGGGCATCGACGTGGTCTCGGTAAATCCCTGTCATGTGTTGGGTCCGATTCTAGGCGCTTCGCAGGACACGGGATGGCAACACCGCATCGGTCTCATGCTCACAGGAGATGGCGGTCATGAGGGACGTTTCAATTCACTCTGGAACGTCATTGACGTACGTGATATCGCTGAAACGCAGCGTCTTGCTGCAACGAATGACATCGCGAAGAACGGTACGCGGTATATGTTGTCGGCGACGGATGAAAGTGGTGAGTTGACCGTACAGGAGTTGATTGATTCGTTGCGGGCGATTTATCCGGATATCAATGTTGCCGGGGATTACGATGCACCTGAAACGCCGGATCATCCGCATGGGAAACTGACGAAGGCGATTAACGAACTTGGGCTGAAACCGCATACAATAACGGAGACGCTTAAGGATACAGGTGATTCGTTGATGGCCATTGCCGGGATTGAAGCGGCTAAGCGGTGATCAGCGCCAGGAGGAAGCACGATGAAAAAATTACAAGTGTTGGGGCCGGGATGCGCTTCATGCGAAAAACTGGCGGAGATGACACAGGATGCGGCGCAGAAGCTGGGCATCGAATTTGAGCTTACGAAGGTGAAGGATATTGATGCGATCACGTCGTTTGGTGTACTGTCCACGCCGGCGCTGGTGGTGGATGGTGAAGTAAAGGTTTCCGGGCGTGTGCCTTCGGAAGCCGAATTAAAAGAAATGATTTCCTGAATTGATATGTTGATGTTTTTGAGTACAATACGAGGTCTTGCAATTCTGGGGGGGGGCACGCTGTTTGCCTCTGTAGTGACGGGCTGTTCATCGCAGGACGAAGGGCCTGTGTTTCATACAGAAGGTTTCGTCCATGCCGGATCGGGTATACCTTTCCCTGCGACGCTGGTGGGATTTGGCCAGTACGTTGTGGTCGATGAGGGTGATGGTGTGCGGGTGGAGTATTTGTTGTTGCGGGGGGGCGAGCGGGTTTCTGTGTCCGTACGCGTGTATCCCAACCCCGATGTCGATCCCGATGAGCCCAAGAAGCGGGAGAGTACGTTGCAAGCCTCCGCATCGCAGTCGAAACGTCTCGACGCGATCATGCAGGAGATCGAAGAGTCCGGAACAGATGAGGAGCATCGGTTTGTGGCGTTATATGATGTTCCAATCATGCGGGGCGAATTGCCGTATTTTGGAAAGAAAGCATTTTTCAGGACGAAGAACGAACGGTTCGCTAACACTTACCTTTTTGAGTACGGTGTCTGGTTTGTAGAGTATCGGACAGAGTTTACGCGTGATCTTGAGCGCCACGCGGAGAAGTTCTTGACGGACCATACATGGTTTGATGGGGATGTGTCTCCCGGCGATCAGGACGGGGAAAGTTTGTAGCAAACCGCTTCTGTAGAATTTCGCACGAATAACTTTCCTTGTGCAATGACCGGATGATTCCATGTCTTTTTCGGTTTTTTGGTAAGCGCTTTGATGCGGGCGATTATGGTGTATTCGTCTGGTGTCGCGCTGATGAGAAGGACCTCGCCTTTTTCGGTCAGGCTGAGCAGAATGTCCATTTCAGGCAGCAGCAATACCTGTCCACCCACGCGTCGGCTTTTCCAGGTGGCCTCACCAGTGGACGCATCGATGCAGGCAATTCGGTTGCCGTCGTAGCCGTAAATGTACCCCTCGTGCACCACGCAGTCGTTAAAGTATGGACGGATTTTCTTGCTGGTCCAATCTTCTTGAACATTCCAGGTGTCATCTTCTTTGGTGACGGTCAATCGACGTGAACCTTTTCCGAAACTGCTGCCGATAAAGACCGAATCATCGTCGGACAGAAGCGGTTGTACTACGCGGGCGAAAGTGCCGATGTCCATGCTGTGTTCCCAGAGTTGCTCTCCGGTTTCGGGTATAAAGGATTGAATGCCGAAGTTGCTGATCATGAGTAGTTGAGATGTCCCGTCAAATTCAGCGAGATGCCCCGAGCCATATCCGTGGTCTCCGTCGCCAGCGGTCCAAGCGATTTCTCCGGTCGCGCTATGGTAAGCGATCACACTCTTGCCGGCGTCTGCCCCGGTGAATACGATGACTTTTTCGTCGACAAACAGCGGGGAGCTGGCAAAACCCCACATCGGTAATTTTGCTCCTGTATCTTCGCCCACGTCGCGTTTCCAGACGGCCTCACCAGTATCCGCGTTCAGGCATTGCAGGATTCCGGTTGCGCCTTGGGTGTAGAGTTTGCCGTCCACGAACGTAGGGGTAGCGCGCGGGCCGTCGCCCATGCCTTCCACGAAGCGGGCATCGACGTAGTTGGTCCACACCAGGTTTCCGGTGTTGGCTTCGTAACATACGACGAATTCACCGGAGTCGCGTTGCTCTTGGGTGAAGATATAGTCGCCGATGACGGTGAAGGATGACCAGCCGAGACCGACATCTTTGCGCCATAGTTCTTTGGGAGGGTTTTCGTTCCAGTCAGTCGCAAAAGAGAATGTGGTGGACTGTCCGTCACGCCGAGTGCCGCGAAATTCTGGCCAGTCTTGGTCACTGGGGGAGTTGGGCAGTGTGATCGGCTCTTCGCTTACCTGCGTCGCGATACTGGTTGAGATGGGTGTCCATCGCCACGACATCAGAGGAATGAGGTCACCGCCGATGGCGTCGACACGGACGAGTCCGAAGCCGAGGGTCCAGAGGGCCACGATAATGAGCGGGAAGAATCTTCGGGACGACCAGGGCCATCTGGAGGTAAGCAGGAGTTTAAGAATGATAGCGGTAGTCAGAACAGGTAGAGCGAGTATCAGAAGATACATGCCGTTTTGGCCGTGCAATAATACGATGAACACGATAACAGCAAGAAATGCTATGAAACCGATAAGGCGGTCACGTCGGGGTACGCCCTTACTTCTCAACCACCAGATGCTCAGGAGAATTGCTGCGACAAGCGGTGCAAGTCCCAGACCGAAGATGTTTTGAACGTTTGTTGAACCGAAAGCGTTGAAGCCGAACATTACTGCGAGTTGAATGATGACAACGGCTATTGGGAAGCCCAATCGTGGACCTGTTGTGGCACTTTGCTCTTGTTCGCCAGTTGTATCTTCAGACATTTTGAGTCCTTATTTGGGGTGACTAGCCTTTAGCGATGCAGTAGAGAAATTTGGCACCTTTGAGGTACAACTCATCTCCGACGATAACCGGGGAGGCGTCGAAATCATCATCAAGCTTGTTCGTTGCGAGAATCTCGACGGAATCCGATTGCTTGAGCACCAGGAAGGTTCCTTTACGGTCGACGGTGTAGATGCGACCTGCGGCACCGACGGGCGATGCGTAGATTTGTTTCATTCCGGTGAGCTTTTCTTTGACGAAAACGGCGCGTCCGGTGCTGGCTTCGTAGCAGGAGAGGTTGGCCTTGAGGTTATCGAAGGTATAGATGCGATCATTGTACAGCAGAGGAGTGGCAATATAGGGCATGCCTTCGTCGGCTGTCCAGGTGATCGCGTCCGATGTGGAGATGTCGCCTTTGCCGCCGAGCGCGATGGCCATCATCTTGGGCTTTTGGTAACCGGTCGCCAAGAATACTTTTCCATCGGAGACGACTGGTGAGGGGATCGAGCCCTTCGTGAGACCGCTGCATTCCCAGACGAGGTCGCCGGTTTCGACATCGTAGCTTCGAATCATGTTGGTGCCGCTGACGATGATTTGCGTTTCACCGTTTACCTCAACGGGCGTTGGCGTTGCCCAGCCGGACTCTTCATCACGCTCTTTTTCCCAAAGCAGGTCTCCGTTTGATTTGTCGAATGCGAAAATCTTTGATTCACCTTCGTGATCGGCAACTACGATGACGGCGTTATCCACAACGGCGGGGGAGCTACCTTCGCCGAATCCACGTAGCGTGTACATGACCATCAGGTCTGAGCTCCAGACGTGTTGGCCATCTACGGTGAAGCAATGAACGCCGCGTGATCCGAAGCTGAACCATACATGCTCGCCGTCGGTGACGGGAGAGTAGTTTGCAAGTCCACCCGAGGGATGAAATCCTTCATGAGGATATTCGGTGCGTACGGTTTCTTCCCAGAGGGTTTCTCCGGTGCCGCGATCGAGACACATGATATTGAACTTGTATGGCATCTTCGGTTTTGGCATCAAGATTTCGCGTTCGATTTCGGGGGGAGTGGGTCGATCCGCTTCAGCACCTTCTTCCATAGGAACGGCCACCTGGATGAAAATTCTGTCACCCCATATTACCGGTGTGCAGTCGCTGCTATCGGGAAGGGCGACTTTCCATTTGACGTTTTCCGTTTCGCTCCAGGTGATAGGCGGATCGCCTTTGACGGCAACGCCGTCGGAATTGGGTCCGCGCCATGAGGGCCAATAGTCTTCGGCGGAATCGGCTTGGCTGAACGATGAAGTAAGAGCCATTACAAGAACAGAAGGGAACAGGACTAATTCTCGTTTCGTCACGGTGACACTCCTTATTATTTAACACTAGAACGGTCGGGCTTTCCTCAATCTTACGATTGAGCAATACAGTATAGGTATTTATTGCCTTTCAAGTACAATTCATCGCCGATGACGACCGGGGAGGCATCGAATCCGTCGTCCAGCGTATTCGTAGCTACCGTTTCGAAAGTATCGGATTGCTTGATGACCATTGTGGTGCCGCTACGGTCGGGGATGTATACGTGCCCGCCGGCACCGACGGGGGATGCGTAAATTTGTTTCAGACCGGGCAGGCGTTGGCCTTCGAAAATGGGTTGGCCTGTTTTCGCATCGTAACAGGAGAGAATGGCCTTAAGATCGGCTAACAGATAGATTCGATCATCGTAAAGAATCGGGGAGGCCACGTAGGGGGTGCCGTGATCGACCTCCCATACGACTGAATCCGAGTCCGTAAGATCGCCTGTTGCCCCGAGTTTGATGGCTTGCAGGGCGTGACCGCGGAATCCACTGGTGCAATAGACATTTCCGAAGCCGATAAGTGGTGAGGGAATGGTATTGAGCGTCTGACCTTTGCATTCCCAAATGAGATCGCCTGTTTTTGCGTCGTAACTGCGAATTTTGTTGGTGGCGCACGTGATGATTTGAAGCGTATCGCCCACTTGAACAGAGACCGGCGTAGTCCACGAAGTGCGCTCCTGACGTTCCGTTTCCCATAGGGGACTGCCGTTGTTCTTGTCGAAGGCCATGATTTTTGAATCACCTTCGTGATCGAGTAACACGACGACGGCATCCCCGGCCAAAGCTGGCGAGCTGCCTTCGCCGAAGGTCATGCGCTTGGTCATCTGAGGCAGATCGGCACTCCAGATTTGATTGCCGTCGAGGTCGTAACAGTAGAGGCCACGCGATCCGAAGCTGGCCCAGACGTGTTCGCCGTCGGTAACGGGTGAGTAGGACGCATAATTCCCAGTGGCGTGATGGCCTTCATGGGGGATCGCTTCGACGGCTGTGCTTTGCCAGAGGATTTCACCGGTATTTCGGTCCAGGCATACAAGATCGAATTTGTAGGGGTAATCGGGCTTCGGAGATCTGGGTGGGCCTCCTCGACGACGGCGTCCACCTTCTTGAGGAGCGGCTACTGGTTCAGGTGCGGGAGTGGCTTTGGGTTCCGCTGTGGGGATTGCGACTTGAATGAACATTTTGTCGCCCCAGACGACCGGGGTGGAGCTGCCGGTGCCGGGAAGTTCGATTTTCCATTTGATGTTTTCGGATTCACTCCAGTTGGTCGGTGGATTTCCCTTGAGCGCGATACCGTTGGAGGTTGGCCCGCGCCAGGTAGGCCAGTTGTCGTCGGCTGATTCGGCATGAACGAAGCCAGTAGCCAGAATTGTGCTCAGGAGCAATACAAGTGATGGAATACGCATGTTTCGGCCCTTTCTCGGATTGAGATCAGTCATTTATAGCACTATTACGCTATTGTCTGCAAAGAGCTTCCCCTGTAGGGAGGGTAGTTATTCGCTTCGCAGCGCGGAAATATCGGCTGAGCGCAGTCCGATATGGATGGCGGCGAGCAGGCAGGTCATTGAGATGAGCAGAATGGCGACGATCAGACGGGCCTGTATGGCCAAATCGATGTTGGAGTCGGTCGCGAACAGGGCTGGAATGGTGGAAACGGCAGCACTGATGATGCCGATGAGAAGGCCGGATATGAGCAGGACGCTGTATTCGGTGAGCAGCATGCGAAAGATGGCTTGGTGGGTAAAACCGAGCGCGCGCAACATGGCGATTTCGCGTCGGCGTTCGAGCAGGTTGCGCAACACGACGACACCCATCCCGACGCTGCCGACCGCGAGGCCGAGTCCCCCGAGTACGAGAAACATGGCGAGGTAGGTGGTCTCGACGGAGTAGAATTCGAGCAGTCGGTCGACGGCGGGCATGACGTTGATTCCGAAACGGTCGAATTCGCGGTTGAGTTCTGTGGAGACTTGTTCTTGTTCGTCGTGGGGAACGTCGATTAGAAACAGACGGTGTCCGGCCTCACCGGGAAACAGGCGGGTAAAATTTTCCATAGAGATGAGAATGGTTCCCTGAAATACGGAGAGGCGTAGGGGTAAGGCACCGACGAGTTTGATGTTTGCTTCGTCGCCGGATTCGTCCTGGTAGATGAGTACGTCGCCCTTGTCGACTCCGGTCTTTTTCTTGAGCGTCCACATGGCGGTGTTCGAATCTCCGACCAGCGCGGGAATGGTTCCGTCAATCGGAGATAGGTTTAGCAAATTCCAGAGGGCTTCGGCATCTGCTTCTTTGGCGAATGCGCCTGAGCCAATGAAGTCATCCACGTTTACGCCCAATATCTTCGGTGTTTGCGCATGATTCAAATTCAGGCAGCTTGCGTCATCGCCGTCGCGAACTTTCATCGCGGTTCCAGAGACCTCCGTCGAGTCGAGGATTTCGAAGGGGTCGTCGAGAATGGGGAACGTGGATTCTGCCAGCAACGCGTATCCGCCGGTACCTGAAGCGCGATGGTGGGCCGTGGCGTGCAGGTCTTCTTGCATGGCGGCGACAGCAAAGACCATGAAACATCCGCAGGCCAGGAGCGCCACGACGGTGAGGCTGCGTCCGCGTCGGCGTGCAATATTTTGCAGCGCCAGTTTTTGCGGCGTAAAGTCATCTGAAGAAGTACGGGCATCGGCTGTGAGCATCAGGTGGTGGAAAATTCCCAGCCCGGACAGCAACAGAAGTGAACCGGCTGCGAAGAAGGGAATCACGAGTTCGACAACGCCCATCACCTGCGCACCGATGATGATCAGTATGGAGAGGAGAATTCCTGATACGGGAAGCAGGAATCCGAGTCTGCCCGTTTTTCGATTCTCGTCCGTTTCTTGATCCTGCGTGAAATCGAGCGTGAGTAGTTCGCGGGCGGGGTGACGGAATTGTCGGCGCATAGTGAGGGCCATGGCGGATAGGGCGCAGATAAGGCTGATGACGGTGCCGAGTATCATGGTTTGGGTTGTGCCGTGGTATTGGATGGCGGCGTTGGCGACAGCGCCCTGCCAATAGGTGCTGAGTCCGAAGATCAGTGCGCGGGTATAGATGGCGCCGAGGCCGGCACCCAGCAGTGCACCGAAGAGCGCGATCACGAAGCCTTCGCCCAGCCACAGGCGTCGAACGGTGCGCTGTTTGAATCCCATGGCCAGTAATACGCCCATCTCTGGCGCGCGTTGTTGTACGCCAAAGGCGAAGAGTAATCCGGTGAGCATGAGTTCGGCGACGATGAGGAAGAAACTCATGCCGAGAAAGAGTCCACCGAAATCCATCGCTTCGGAGACGGCTTGCAGTGCCAACGCGAGCGCGGGATTCACGGCGAATCCTGCGGCAACGGGATCCATCTCGTCGACGAGTGCCTCTTTGATGTCGGCAACCTTGGTTTCGTCGCCCGGATACCGGAAGGAGGTCATATTGCCGAATCGGTTGGACCACATGTCCTGCGCGGCGGCGAGGGTAATGATGGCTTTGGGTGTCTGGCCGAATTCGTCCCAGTATGCTTCGTTTGCTTCGTCGTTGAGGACTTCTTCGTCGAGCGGCATGCCGACATCCCAGTCCGCGCAGCTCTCGACATCGCTGAGGCCGGGAAAGGTCGGCATCAGATCGCGTTCCAATTGCAGGTCAGTCATTTCGCGAATGGTGTGTACGGTAAATGTGCGCTGCTTGTTGATGAAATCTCCGTTGGGCAACAATTCGGCGTAATCGAGCTCTACTGAGTCACCTACTGCTGCATCGAGTTCATTGGCCAGCCATCGACTGATGACTGCTTCATCGTCAGCCATTGCGTCCGGGGCGGGTCCGCCAATGACGAAGGAATATGGGGTGGACAGTGTTTGGCGCGTAATTGAATTCACGAGATAGGTGAGTGTGGGTTGGGCGTTTGGAATCGTGAGCGCCGCGCGGGTCGTTTCTTCGCCGAGATAAATTCGATCGGATTCGAGCTGTATGATATTGCCTTCGTGGGCGCGAACGCTGATGCCGAGATGTTCGGGGAGCCAGACTGCTTTGGTGGCCTTTTCGATTTCAGAGGTGGTTGCGCCCGAACCGACCAGCATCATATTGACGCGTTCTTCCTGTTCGACTTGTTCTTGTAGCCAGCTACGATTGACGAAGGCGTTGTAGGGGCTGATTTGACTGGGGGAGAGGCTGAACCGGCCGAGTTCGTTGTCGGAAACGACTTTTTTGATGGTATAGCGGCGGCGTTTCGAGTGTTCATCGCTGCTCCAGGAGAGCGGTGCATCGCGGGACATCAGGGAGGGCTTTGCCACGCGGATGGAGATTTCGTCGCCGGCCTGAACATTTAGTGCGAAGGCCAGTTTTTCGTTGATGGCGGTTTCGTTTTGGCCGAGTTGGAGTTTTAGGTCATCGGCGAAGGCCCAGAAGTTGTCGTCCACGCCGATTACTTCGACTTGATTGACTTGTACACGGTCGTCGCGCGAGGTGCCTTGATAAATGGCCATGCCGCGCAAATAGAGCAAGCTGGTTACTTTGGCATCCAGTGCATCGTCGACAGCGGTTGCGAGATTCTGATTGAAAAATTGTGTACGCGTGGCGGTGACGTGTTCAATTTTGCCCAGACGCATCATGGCGAAGGTGCGCAGGGAATGATCGACAGAATCACCGACGAGCAAGGCACCCGTGAGGACGGCTGATGCCAGCATGGTTCCGGCTAGCACACCAAGGTGGGTGCGCCAGTAATACCGAAGGCTGCGGGAGATGAGTGGAAGCATCAGACTTCGCCCCCGGTGTAGTCGGCGAGCACGCCTTCGTCGAGTTGGTAGACGCGATCCATCCGGTTGGCCACGGTTAGCGAATGCGTGACCACAATTAGCGCCATATTTTCTTCTTCATTGAGTTCGAGGATTAGCGAAGTCAGGGAATCCGCTCCGGATCGGCTGAGCGATCCGGTCGGTTCATCGGCCAAGAGGAGTTGCGGTTGATTGATTAATGCGCGCACTACGGCGATGCGTTGGCGTTCGCCTCCGGACAGTTTACCGGGAAGTTCGTCTGATCGGTCGGCAAGTCCCACTCGATCGAGTAGTTTTTCGGCGCGTTCGCGTGACTGGGACGTGATTCCTGTAACGAGTGTAGGCAGGAGAATATTTTCAATTACCGTACATTGAGGGAGAAGGTGGTGGGATTGAAAGATGAATCCGATTGAATTGTTACGGAAATGTGCGACTTCCGACTCGTTCAGGTTGGCGAGGTTGTGGCCGTCAAACTCGATGGTTCCTGAGTCTGGCTGGTCGAGGGTACCGATGAGGTTGAGCAACGTGCTTTTCCCGCAACCTGATGGCCCCATGATTGCGATTGAGTCTCCGGCGTTAACAGTCATTGTGACTTGTTGAAGCACCGGCGTATCGGAATAGGCTTTTGATACATCGTTTACCGTGAACAATGTCGTTGAATCCGTCATTCGAGGGTCCTTTTTTAGGGTATCGGATTTCCATAGGCGGAGACCGTGCCGTCATCGCTTCCGACGACGATCATGCCATTTATGATTGCGGGTGATGAGGTTTCGTCACTGATTTCGATGGACCAAATTTCTTCTCCCGTGGCGAGTCGCAAGAGCACGAGGATGCCGTCAGTGGTAATCACAACTTTGTCGCCGGCGATGACGGGGGAGGTGGGTGTACCGTCTGTTTCGAAGGACCAGATGAGTTTTCCGGTGTCGCGGTTGAGAGCGTATACGCTTCCGTCGTAGGAACTGAACACGACATAGTCACGATTGACCGCGGGGGTCTCGAATATCTCGTCCAGGCTGTCTTCGTTGACCCAGATAACTTCACCTGCATTCAGACTTGCATGAAAGAGACGTCCGCTGTGGGTGCCGACGTATGCCGAGTCTCCCACGATAGCCGCGCCGCCTGCGACTTGAGAGTCTTCATCGAAGAGGATGTCTTTGACGAGGCTTCCGTCCTTCGCGGAGAAGACGTGTAACGCCGCGGCGCAGCTTCCATAGATGATGGCGTTTCCTTTTATCGATGGCGAACCGTCACAGCGTTCGACTCCCGGCGTTTTCCATACGCCTTCTCCAGTGGCGAGAGCGATGCTGTGGAGGACACCTTCGCCCTGTTCGATGATGAATATGCGTTCGTCGCCAGGAGCATCAGTGGGGTCGTGGAAGTTGGCTGTTCCGAGAACCGGTCCGCCGATGTCGTAAATCCATTTCTGTTCGCCCGTTGCGGCATCGAGGGCGTAAACGAGTCCCCGCATAGCACCCATCAGGACGGTTGATTCGAAGGCAGAGATTGGAGCGTCGAATCGTTCGACGCGGGGTCGACCATCGTGGTAGGGTTCCTGGAAATAATGGTCGGACCAGAGTTCGTTACCCGAAAAATCGAGTGCGAATACCCCGCCTTTGGATGTGTTGAAGAAAATCCCATCGTCAGTGGAGACGGGCGCGTAGTAGACGGACGCATCTGCCTGGAATCGCCATAGAAGTTCGGGTTCGTCGGGAAGATTTGTGTCCACGACTCCGGTAAGAGCTGGGCCTCCGTGATAGGTGGACCATGATCCGCCTTCGGGCTGATAGGATGCGTCTGACACGACGATTTCGGTTTGCATTTCGGTGATGGTTCGCCCGGAAGTCGAAGCATCTGGCAAGGATGACTCGACTTTTTCTTTGTCTCCTGAAAACAGGGGCCAGATCTGTGAGCCTAGCCAAACGGAGGCGATGAGTCCTACGGCGATTACGGGCCCGGGTATGGATCGTTTCGGCGGGTCACTCATGTTAAGGTCTCGTATACGCCAACAACGTCTTGCGCCATCCGGTCGATGTCGTAGAGTTCATTTACCTTTTCACGGCCTTTTTCTCCCATGGCGCGTGCGCGTTCGGGGTGGCGGAGTAATGAGGCGAGTGCGTTGACCAATCCGTCGGGATCGTTGACGTCATAGATGAGTCCTCCTCCTGTGGCGTTGACGACTTCCGGGTAGCCACCGGTGTTGGGTTGCACAACAGGTACGCCTGCGGCCAGAGCTTCGGCGATAAACATGCCAAAAGCCTCGCCGCGGGGGGAGGGTACGGATAACACGGAAACGGTTTGCAGGAAGTCTTTGCGGTGTTCTGGTTCGAAACCTTCGAGGAATTCGGCATCGTCCAACATACCAGCATCCACCAGTTTCTTTTTCTGCTGGTTTACATAGGCCACATCCGGTCCCATCTGGCCGCCGGTAACGCGCAACTTCAGGTTGGCCAATTCGGACTTTCGCTTGAGCGCGATGAATGCGTCGACGAGCAGGTGGAGGCCCAGTGAATCGGTCATTTTAGAGAGATATCCGAGGACGGGGGGATCGTAGGACACGGGTGTGTAGTCGCGACCGTTGAGATCAATACCGAGAGGCACTACGTGCATTTTTTCGGGCGGAATAGACAATCGATTGGTCATTTCATTGCCGTACCAATTGCTCACGGCGATGAACGCATCCACATCTTCCACATGCGAGGCCATGACATCCCAGCACTGTTTGCCGTAGCCATCGTTCATATCTACGAGCCAGGTCTGTTCATCCTGCAGACTGCATACGATAGGCACGCCGACCGCACGTTTGAGTTCACCTGCGAGACCGAGGAGCAACGCGTTTGATATATGGATGAGATCGGGTTTTTCGTGTTCGACGAGCCATTGTATCAATCGGGCGAGTTCTTTCTTCTGGTTTCCATCAGGGCCTTTAAGCATCGAGAGTGTGATCGGGCCGAGTTCGGATGCTTCGGTGGTCGCTTCACGCGCGGCGGCCTGACGAAGCATAATGGGTAGATCGAAAAGCTTGTCGAGCCAGCGCGGTGTCCAGCGGAAAAGTTTGAACTGTTGTTGGAGGTATACGTTGATGCCGCCGAAAAAGACGGGAACATCGCGGCTAATTTCGTTGGAATCGATGAGAATGGGCAGGTACATGGGCACCATGATAATGTCCTGGCCTTGCTTACGGAGCGCGTGGACCAGTGCGCAGTCTCGCATGCAGTTTTGGCAGTAGAACGTGCCTCCCGCACCGGGATCGATATGGATTACCTTCATGCTTGTTTGTCTTTCTGCGTTTTGAAACGGGCTCGGAGAACTCTCAGCAGGGATAAGAATAGCGTACCCATCGGCTCAACGGCAACAGAACAGTTAGGGATTGCGTAGGTCCAGGCATTTCATTTCGCTTTGGCTGCGTAATACGAGCCTGCCTTGCGAAAAGGCCATGGGTGACCACATTTTATTGCCTTTGAATATTGGGGCGCGGGCGAGTTCTTTATAGCCGTCGGGGGACGGTTCGATGAGATGCAGGGTGCCACGGCGTCCGTCAAGATTTACGATCAAGCCGTCCACGCCGATCAGGTTCCCGAAGTCGAAGTTGGGTAGACTACGGTCTCCTTTCGTTTTCCACTTCAATGTTCCGTCAAGTGTCAGGCATTCCATGCCATCTTTTTCGTCATTCGAGTTGCTGTTTCCAAAGAGGAAACCCTCCATATATAAGGCTTGATGTATCTGGCTACCGAATTCCATGGTGGAGAATAATTTCTCTGTGTCGAATTTGTCTCCATTCTTCTTCACTTGAAACAGCGAGGAACCGCCGCCGTAGCCGCCGGTGACGAATATCTGATTATCCGGCAGAACGGTCGGAAAGGGGATGGGGATTCGGCAGGCCCACTCTTCGTAGCGCCAGAGGATAGAGCCGTCTTTGAGCGAGAGTCCCGAGACGGTGCCGGGTTCCCGGCGTCCCGGTGAGCTTACCATCAATACCTGATCGACGCCGTGTAAGGTCGCGATGGTGGGAGACACGTAGCCGAGTCCGGCGATCCCTGGACTGGTCCACACGAGTATCCCGTCGAAGCGATTGAAGGCCGCGACGGTGGCCTCCTTGGATTGCGGCGCGACGATGACGAGATCGTTGTAGACGGACGGGGCCTGTGATATTCCCCACGTTGGTGCTTTGCCAATCTTGAATGTTTTAATCAGATTGTGATGCCAGACAGGTTTGTGCGTGGCGCGATCGATGCAATGGAAATCGCCCATCACGCCGACGGTGTAGATGTATTTTTCTGTGACGGTAGGTGTCGTGCGTGAGCCTGGATAACTTACCGAACTTGGCGCGTCGTAGGTGTAGCGCCACAATTCGCGGCCTGAATCGAGTGACAGGCAACGGAGGATATCTTTTTCGCC
>JAYGCN010000185.1:0-11804 GCA_046583315.1 Candidatus Hydrogenedentota bacterium | reverse complement strand
TGGGTGGAAGAATTCCCACACGACTTCTTTGTCGCGGGTGATTTCGAATACGCGGGGTTTGGCGGGATCTTTTTGGGCGTAGGCGCCGATGACGATGTTGCCGTTGGGCATGCGCTGCGCGCCACAGGGATCCTGGAAGCGGTCGCCGTCAATCTGGGTGTTGTCGGCAAACCAGACCATTTTCCCCGTGGGATCGAATTCCGCAATTTTGTTTCCATGGGTGAGGTTGGCGTGGATGTTGCCGTTGGGAAGAACGATGGCTGTGAAGGGCCAGTTGTGTATTTCACGTCCGCCGAATTGTTCGAGGTCGGTGGGGATCGAGCGGACGACCTCTCCTTTGGGGGTGTATTCTTTTACCTGGAACGCGAAAAGGTGGGGGACGAGGTAGTTGCCGTTTTCGAGTTTACGCGCCATGCGGGTTTGCATGTGGAAATTATCGGTTTCGGGTTGTAAGGGGACTTCGACCTTGATTTTGCCTTTTTTGGAGACTTCGAGGATTCGGGGATTGGGGCCGAGTTCGGTGAGCATGGTGTTGCCGTTTTTGAGTCGAATGGCGGTGCTCATTTCCTGGTTCTCGTCGGAGAGGTTGTATTCCCAGACGATATCGGTGGTGCCTTTTTTGTATTCGCGGGCGTGTTTTGCGGAGGTGATGAGGATGTTGCCGTTGTCGAGCATGTATCCGTCGCGACTGGCCCCGCGTACTTTCCATATGACTTCGCTGTCTTCGTTGAAGAGGTAGGTGAATTTGTTGGAGCCGGTGACGAGCAGGGAGTGGCGGATACCGGTGGCACTTTCTTGGCGTGGGGAAATGGATTCCTGGCTGTGTACGAAGGGGGCGATTAGTGTGAGAATGATTAGGAAAACGATGGTTTGACGCATGAAAATGTCCTTTATGGGTGGGCAACTATAGCGTTTTCCATGCTATCAAATGGGGGAGGTTGGTGCAATGGGGGCGAAGGGTTTACTTGTGGACTGGGTCGCGGTATGATTAAGGTCTTAATGATTTTCAGGTGAACCCAGTACAACGATGAGGTGACGGGATGAATTTTGAATTTTCGGATGAACAGCGGGAATTGCAGACGCAGGTGCGTCGATTCTTGAGTGAACAGAGCTCGACGGCGGTTGCCCGGGAGATATTGGAGGGCGACGAGCCTTATGCGAAAGCGCTTTGGTCGGGTATGGCTGAGATGGGATTGCAAGGGGCAGTGATTCCTGAGGAGTATGGCGGTGTCGGGTATGGCTACCTTGAGCTGTGCTTGATCGCGGAGGAGATTGGTCGTGCAGTATCGCCGGTACCGTTTTCTTCGTCGGTGTATCTGGCGACGGAGGCTATCCTGCAGGGCGGCACGGACGCGCAGAAGCAGATCTATTTGCCGAAACTGGTGTCGGGTGAATGTATTGGCACGCTTGCGATGGCGGAAGGGCTGGGCGCGTGCACGCCGGAAAATTGCGAGACGGTTTTTGATGGTGGAAAGGTTTCCGGGACGAAGGTGCCGGTGCCGGATGGTGATGTCGCGGACGTTGCGGTCGTTGTGACGACGGCAGGATTGGTGCTGGTTGACTTGAACGGTTCGGGCGTGATGCGGGAGGTGGTATCGACGCTTGATCCGACGCGCTCGCATGCGACGATTTCGTTTGATGGCGCGGCGGGCGAGTTGTTGGGTGACGGCGATTGTGAACTGTTGGATACCGTGCTGAATCGAGCGGCGATCTTGATGGCTTTTGAGCAGGTCGGTGGCGCGACGGTTGCTTTGGAGATGGCCGTGTCGTACGCGAAAGAGCGCTACGCCTTTGGCCGGGCTATCGGAACGTATCAGGCACTGAAACATAAGATGGCGGATATGTATGTGAAGATTGAGCTTGCGCGATCGAATGCGTATTACGGCGCGTGGGCTTTGGCGGAGGATGCGGCTGAATTGCCTGCGGCGGCTGCGGGTGCGCGGGTGGCGGCGACGAACGCTTATCATTTTGCATCGAAAGAGAACATTCAGATTCACGGTGGGATTGGTTTCACTTGGGAGTATGATGCCCAGTTTTATTATCGACGATCGAAGTTGTTGGCGTTGACGCTGGGCAGTCCGATGCGGTGGAAAGAACGTCTTGTGAGTGCTATAGAATCTGAACAGGCCGTCGCGGCTGGCGTGAATTAGGAGAGATTGACATGGATTTTAATGATACAGCTGAAGAAGCAACGTTTCGGGCGGAAGTGGTTGCCTGGTTGGGCGAACATGCGTCGGTATTTGGTCAGGCGGATCGTCGACGACACACGATCAATGAAGATTATCGCGAGGATTTGAAGCGCGCGAAGGGGTGGCAGGCCAAGAAGGGTGATGCAGGCTATGCGTGTATTTTGTGGCCGAAGGAGTATGGTGGCATGGGCGGTACTCCGATGCAGGCGGCGATTTTTCGTGAGGAGGAATCGAAGTATGCGGTGCCGCGCGGATTTTTTGAGATCGGGATCGGCATGGCGGGTCCAACGATGATGATGTATGCCACGCAGGAGCAGAACGAGAAGTATCTGCCAAAGATGATGAGTGGTGAGGAGGCTTGGTGTCAGTTATTTTCGGAGCCGAGTGCTGGTTCGGATTTGGCGGGTCTGAAGACGCGGGCGATTCAGGACGAAGAGGGTGGCGATTGGGTGGTTAATGGAACGAAGGTGTGGACTTCTGGTGCGCATTTTTGTGATTACGGAATTTTTGTGGCGCGGCATGACCCGACGTTACCGAAACATCGCGGATTAACTTATTTTTTCATTGATATGAAGTCGCCGGGGATTCGCATTGAACGGATCAAACAAATGTCGGGGGGGTCGTCATTCTGCGAGGTGTTTTTTGAGGATGTGCGGATACCGGATGCGCAACGTCTGGGTGGCGTGGGTGATGGATGGGGCGTGGCATTGACGACGTTGATGAATGAGCGTTTGGCTGTGGGGGATGCGCCGCCGCCGGATGCTTCGGATTTGCTGGCGCTGGCTCAGTCGATGACGATTGATGGTGCACCGGCTTTGGAGAATGCGGCGGTTCGGGAGAAGTTGGCGGATTGGTTTGTTGAATCGCGCGGCCTTAAATTTACGAAGTTGCGGACGATGACGGCGTTGTCACGTGGACAAACTCCGGGGCCGGAAGCTTCGATCGCGAAACTGGTGGGTGCGAGCAAGTTGCAGGACATCGGATCGTTTGGTATGGATCTGGCGGACATGGGCGGGATTATGACCGATCCTTCGGTGATGCCTTATGATGCTGCGTTTCAGAATGGGTTCATCTATGCGCCGGGCTTTCGGATTGCTGGCGGTACGGATGAGATTTTACGGAATATCATCGCGGAACGGGTGTTGGGGCTGCCGCCGGATATTCGCGTGGACAAGGAGAAGCCGTTTAGTCAGCTTCCGACGGGTGCGAATTAGGCTGTGTAAACCAAATCGTGTGAATTTTAGTCTCATTTGATGGCGAATTGTGAGTGCAGGCCGATGAAAATGGCATCATCAACTGGTGGTATTGACCATTATTTGGTTTTTAGGGAGCCGGGTTTGTTTCGTATTGCCGCTCCTCATGTTGTAAGCTATTTATTATAAGAAGTTTACAGCATATCGAGATCTTGGCATGGTCTCTGCTTAATTTGTCCAAATCAGGGTGAAAATTGCAGGATGATGAAAATGAAGAAGAACGTCGCGATCAGGTCGGTATTGTTGGGTGGGTTGATGATTGGTCTTAGTCTGTTTGTGACGATGACCCTAATAAGATTGAATAAGTCCCCGGCGGAGGCTTCTACGCCACCGGATGTGCGCAGTCTGACGGTGCGGGCGATCGCGGTGATGCCGGAAGATGTGACGGTGCACCTTAAAGGGTTCGGGGAGGTTCGCACGAAGCATACGGTGACGCTTTCGACGGAAATTCCGGGGCGTGTGGTGTATGTGCATCCTGAGTTGGATAAGGGTAATGTGATTGAGAAGGGGGAGCTTCTTTTATCGATTGATGATTCGATGTATGTGATGTTGCGCGAGGAAATCGCGGCTCAGCTGGAGGGATTGAAGACGACCATCCGGAAACATCAAATGGAGGAGAAGCATGCGCGGGAGCGATTTGAAACGTTGAAGCGCACGCATGACCTCTCAAAACTTCAGCTTGAACGTTCTATGCGTCTGTTGAAGGACGCTATCGGAAATCAGACGTCCGTTGAGGAGTCCGAAGAAAAAGTAAATCTTGCGTTGAACGCGTTGAAGGCGGTTGAGCGTGAGTTGGCGGTGTATCCGATTCGAATTGAGGAAGTGGAGCAGAGTATTTTGGCGGATGAAGCACGGTTGAAGCGAGCGGAATTGAATATAACGCGTGCGAAAGTGGTGGCTCCTTTTCATGGTCGTGTGAAGATGGCGGATGTGGAGCAGGGGCAATAGCTGAATGAATTTTTTGATGCGGTGACGCTGGCGAATGACTCGATTTTGGAGATTCCAATTAAGCTTGATGCGCGGAGTGCGCAGCAGTGGATTCAATTTGAGGAAGGCGCGCCGGGTTCGAATTTATCGTGGTATGATTTGGTCGCTCAGGTTCCATGCGAAATTCGCTGGACGGAGAATGACACGTCAGTCACATGACAGGGTACGCTGGATCGGGTCGAGGAGTTTGATCCGCAGTCGCGCACGTTGACGGTGGTGGTGCAGTATCGGCTTGATGCGAATCTGTCGAAGGATGTCAATTCGTTTCCGCTGGTTGCGGGGATGTTTTGTGAGGTGTCAATACCGGGTCAAAAAATGAGAGATGTATTTGCGATCCCGCACGGTGCGGTCGGTCTGGACAAGGAAGTCTACTTGTCCCGGGATGATCGTTTGACTGGGGTACCGGTGACGGTGGCACGTGTTGAGGGCGATACGGCGTACGTCACAGAGGGTTTGAGTTCGGGTGACATTGTGGTCGTAACGCGTTTGGTGAATCCGCTGAACAATTCATTGTTGGACGTGACCCTGGAATCGGCCGAGATGTCTTCGACCGATTCCGATTTGTAGGGGCGGCGTCATGCAGAATTTCTATCGCGCGCTCATCGCAACACGGTTTTTGCCAACGTAATCCTTGTACTGATCGTTGTTCTGGGTGTGTTTGCGGTGAACTCGATCACCAAAGAGAGTCAGCCGGAGATGAACATTCCTTTCTATTCCGTGAGTGTTGTGTACCCCGGGGCGGATCCCGAGGAGGTGGAAGAGGGCGTCACGCGCTGGATTGAAGCGAAGCTGGACGGGATGCAGGGGGTGAAGGGGTTTACGTCCATTTCGCGCGAGGGTAGTTCTCGAATAGAGGTCGAGACCGTTGACGGTGTGGATTTTGCTGAAGCTGGGCAACGCATTCGCACTGCGGTTGATTCCATCAATACGTTTCCTGAGGATATCGAGACTCCCCAGATACAGCGATTGCAGAATAACGAAGAGGTCAAGGGGTTGGTGGTGTGGGGTGACATTCCGGAACGCCAAATGAAACAGTTGGCGGATGAGATTCGGAGTGAGCTTCAGGCTGATCCTCTGATTTCGTCGGTGTATGTCTACAACGCGCGCTATTATGAAATATCAGTGGAGGTCTCAACCGCGACGCTGCAAGAGCATAACTTGACGCTTGGGGATGTGACGCAGGCTATTCGTCGTTCGAGCATGAATGCGTCTGCGGGCGAGTTGAAGTTGAAGGGTGAGGAAATCCGCCTGCGTACGTTGGCGAAAAAGTATACGGGCGACGAGTTGGCTACGGTGGTGGTGAAGGCCACTGCCGACGGCGGGGTTGTGCGGTTGGGTCAGATCGCGACGATTACAGATGGGTTCACGGAGTACGAGCAGTACTCGAAATACAACGGTGAAGATTCCGTCATGATCCAGATTCAGAAAAACGCCGGGGAAGATGCGATCAATATTGCGGACGCCGTGGATGCGTATATGGTGTGGAAGGTGGACACGTTGCCGGAGGGTGTTTATCTGACGGAGATGTTCGACCAGACGGAGTTTATCAAGAGTCAACTGAGTATGATTGCGAAGAACGGCCTGTTGGGTCTGGCATTTGTTTTGATTATCTTGTGGCTTTTCCTCGAGCCGCGCCTGGCATTTTGGGTGGCGATGGGCATTCCAATATCGTTGGCGGGTGGCGTGGTGTTGTTGAATTCGGCTCGGGGTGAGCTGGTTGATGAGTCGGCTTTGGTGAAGGCGCTGGAGTCGGGGCGTGTTGGGGGGTGCTGGTTTGATGCGTTTGTGGAGGAGCCGTATGTGGGACCGTTGGCGAAATTTGATCAGGTGTTGTTGACGCCGCATGCGGGGACGTATACGCGGGAGTGTCGATTGTCGATGGAGAGTGCTGCGGTGGAGAATTTGTTGCGGGATCTTGGGGTGGGGGCGTAATTGGGGTCGGGTTTCGGAGCGATTTGTTTTGTGAAATCGTCGTCGACCGGACCCGCTGGAGTGTCGGGGTTATGAGTTGTTGGCGAAGGCGACTTCGATCCACTTCAGGGCGAAGGAGGAGTAGGTCAGGAGTATTCGATCGTCTCGGTAGTCAAGGGTTCGCGTGGTGCCGTTGACCGCTATGTTTCCGTTTTCAGTGATGATGATGGTTCGACCTCCGTTTTTCGCGCGTAGTAATACCAAATCCCCGTCGGTACCTCCGTTGATGGTGTCAAGATCGTCGCTTGAGTCCACGCCGCCTTCGACATCGACGGTGTGTCTGGTTTGAGTGACGGTGATGACTCCGGTGGCGATTTCGAGGTCGGCTTCCATGCCCATGTTGAGGAACCCGTTGAAGGTGATAGAGCCGTCTATGGTGAGGTCGCTGTTGGCGGCGATGTGGCCTGTCTGGTCGATGTCGACACCGCCGTCTGCGGCTTCGTTGTATCCTCCGCCTATTTGTAGGTTTTCGATTTTTCGCGCGTTGGCACCGGTTGTGGGCAGTGTCATGGTTGATTCTCCTTATGTTTTGTTGTTGTGTAATTGCGTTCTATAAGGTTTGTTCGGGGTGTTGCATTGGGTGGGTGGCTACTCTATGATTGGATGTCTGGAGGGTTGTGTGGCATGGTTTTGAAACGGTTATTCATATTGGTGATTATTGTGTCTTCGGTGGATGTATGGGGAGAAGACGGCCTGGCGTATTCGGGGGGTGAGGCGTTGGGTGTACCGCCTGCTGAGCTGGTTCCGGAGATTTCGGGTCTGGCGGTGAGTCGGGATTATGCGGATGTGGTGTGGGTGCATAATGATTCGGGTGATGGGGCGGTGGTGTATGCGTTGTCGTTGACGACGGGGGAGTTGCTGGGAACGGCTACGTTGCCGGGTGTTCGTGCTCGGGATTGGGAGGACATGGCGATTGGTCCGGGGCCGGATAAGCGTTTTGAGTATTTGTATCTTGGGGATATGGGGAATAATTCGCGTAATCAGAAGGAATTTTTGGTGTATCGCACGCCAGAGCCTGTGGTGGTGAAGCGTGCGGGTTTTGCGCCGTCGGAGGCGTTGGCGAAGTATGTGGAGATGTTTCGGTTGGCGTATCCAGAGCCGGATAGGGCGGTGTTTGATGCTGAGGCGTTGTTGGTTGATCCGGAGTCGGGGGAGCTAACGGTTGTTACGAAGGATCATGATGAGAATGGGGGGAGGTCTTTTATTTTTCGAACGGATGGGGAGCCGAAAGAGGGGGAATTGAATCGATTGATATTGGTTGGGGAGATTTTTTTTGGTACAGGGGTGCGAAATAGGGTGTCGGGCGGGGATGTGAGTGCGGATGGGCGTTGGGTGGTGGTGCGGTCGTATTTGCAGGCGCGGGTGTATCGTCGTGAGGAGGGGCAGTCAGTCGGGGAGGCGTTATTGGGATCGTATACGACGGTGGCGTTGGCTTTCGAGTTTCAGGGGGAGGCAATCGGGTTTGATCGGCGAAAGGAATTTGATGGTGCGGAGGTGCCGACTTTTTATTCGGCTTCGGAGCTTGGGCCGAAGGCGGTGAATCCGAATCGGGTGATGCGGCCTATCAGTCGATACAGCGCGAAGAGGGGGAATTAGTTGTGGGTTTTTATTCGAGTGTGATTTTTCCGCGAATTTTGGACAAGGTGATGTCGAATGGTTATATGTCGAAGGCGCGGGTTGCGGTGCTGGCGGATGTAAAGGGGGATATTTTTGAAGTGGGTTTTGGGACGGGTTTGAATTTGTTGCATTATCCGGAGAGTGTGAAGCGGATAACGACGGCGGATGTGAATCCGAGTATGGGGAAGATTGCAAAGAGGCGTATTGATGCTTCGCCGATTGAGGTGAATCATGATGTGTTGAATGCGGAGGTGCTGCCGTATGAGGATGCTTCGTTTGATACGGTGGTGTGCACGTGGACGTTGTGCAGTATTCCGGATGTGGGGGCTGCGTTGAGTGAGATGCATCGGATTTTGCGGCCGGGGGGTCGTTTTCATTTTGTGGAGCATGGATTGGCGGATGATCTGAAGGTGCGGGCGTGGCAGCATCGATTGACGCCGTTGCAGAAGCGAATCGGGGATGGGTGTCGTCTGAATCGGGATATGAAGGAACTGATTGGGGATCATCACTTTTCGTATGATCGCTTGGAGATGTTTTATTTGCCGAAGTCGCCTCGATTTGCAGGTTTTATGTATCAGGGTGTTGCTTCTAAGGTGTAGTTGTGGAGGATTGTCTTGTGATTGAGTTGAGGAGTGAGGAGGAGTGGGAGGAGCGGCTTGGAAAGTCTGACGAGGAGCCGTTTTTTGTGTTGAAACATAGTACGACGTGTCCGATTTCTGCGGGGGCGTATAATCGGGTTGGTATTTATCGTGAGGGGGCGTTGTCGGGTTCGCCGGAGATAGTGCTGGTGAAGGTGATTGAGTCGCGTGGTGTGTCGAATGCGATAGCGGGCGCGCTGGGGGTGACGCATCAGTCGCCGCAGCTTATTTTGGTGAAGGGTGGAAGGGCTGTTTGGAATGCGTCGCATCATCTTATCGAGGGGGATGCGATTGCGGAGGCGGTTGCTTCTTTGTCGGATTAGTTGGCGACCGGGGAGGGAGTTATTGTTGGGGTGATCTAGGGTGGTTGCGGGAGTGGGGTGTTGTGAGCGGTTTCGATTGGCTTGCGTAGTCGGTTCCGTAGTGTTGCACGATTGCGGCGGAGATGTCGAAGGAGGGTGCAACGGCGAGTTCGATGTCCATGCCTGTTTCTCGTTCGATGTCTTCGCGTGCGAGTGTGTCGAAGGGGTTGGCCATGGCGATGGTGAGTTGGTTATTGGCTTTTCGAATGGGGATGCACATGTGGTGTGAGGCGAGCCTTCCGTTCAGGGTGGAGCAGACGTCGTTGGGAATGGTGATTCCGGCGAGGTCAAGGTATTCGACTCTTAGCTGGCTGGCGAGCACTTTTGCGACGGTGTCTTCTTGAATAAGGTCTTTTTCGATGAGCAGGGAGCCGAGGCGTCGGTTGGGCTGTTTGTTTTGTTCGACGAGTGCATTGAAGAGTTGTGTTTCGGTAATAATTTCAGCATCGAGGAGAATTTCGCCGATGGCTTTTTGTCGTCCGGATTCGTCGAAGGCATCGAAGGGGGGGCTTGAATTTTTCGATTGTTGGCGTGGTATTCGTTGGTGCGAGTTTTACGTGAAGTGCACGGAGCTCTTCTTCCAGGGTGTCGATGGTGGTTTGTAGTTTCTGGAGTTGGGGATGGGTGGGCTGTTTTAGTGGTTCGGGTTGCGCGTTTACAATGGTGGCCTCGCTGAGTGCGGCGTGTAGTGCTTCGATTTCGGCGTGCAGATTGTTTTTTTTGTTTGAATTCTGATTCGAAGCTTTGAATATCGACTAGTTTATCGGCCAGTTGTTCGAGTGAATCTGTCTGGTTCTGGAATTCGCCCAGGACGGTTTTAAGTTCGGCTTTGAGCGCGTCGTTTTCCTTTTTCAGTTCGTGTTCGGCGGGTGAGGTCGGTGGGTTCTGGAGGGATTGTTGGAGCCGATCGATTTCGTTATCTTTTTTGCCTATTTGTTCTCGCAGTCGTTGGAGGTCTTTCTGGAGTGCTTCCTGATCTTCTGAAAGTTGATGGGAACGGCGTTCGGCGGTGTTGGCACTTGATCGTAAGATATCGATTTCTTGGGTGGCTTGTTGGTGTGATTGGGTGAGTGTTTCGTGTTCGGTTTTCAAGAGATGGAGTTCTGAGGCGAGTTGTTTGACTTTGTGGATGCTGTGCTGGTGTTGGTGGTGTAATTCGAGATGTTCGGCTTGGGTTTCCTGATGAAGCCGGGTGATGAGTGTGATGGCTTTGATCAGTTCGGGCAGTTGAGTGATGGGCTCGGGGGGGGCTAGTGATTGTTTGAGGGCTTCGTTTTCTTCGATGACGAATTCGAGTGAAATTGTGGCCATCTGGAGTTTTTTCTTGGTGACGGCGTATTGGAGTCGTAGTCGTTGACTTGCTTGTTTGTCTTGCTGTTGTTGTTTTTTGATTATTTCGAATTCGGCAAGGAGTTCGTTGAATTTACGTTGTTGGTTGGCACCGGGAATGATGGTTGAATCGACGGGTTTGGGGAGTTTTTGGATTTGAGCGTGTGTTTCGATGGTTCTTGGGGGTAATGGTTTTGGACTGTGGGTCGTTTCTGCGATGCCCGAATCAATAATCTGGTTGAGAATTTCGAGTATGTCGTCGTTTTGTGAGGTCATGTGGCCTTCTCTGCTTGGGTGTGAGTGTGTGGCTGGGACCTCATTATAGGGTGGGCTGTGTGGCAGATCAAATGGGAGCGGGGATGTTTTTCTGGTGTGCAACGTGTGGGTTAGTAGGTAGTGTAGTGGGATTTGGAGGGGGCGTATGGAGGTTTCTGGAGAGATTTTGTTTCCGGCGGTGTTTGCGAGGGTGATTGGGGCGTTGGAGGTTGATGGCGCGTCGATGACGGAGGATGAGAATAGGGTATGTCGACGATTTTGGGGGGATTCGCTGGTTTGGATTGATTGGAAGAGCGCGGGCCTTTGTCTTTGATGTTGGCGGAGGAGGCGTTGATGCTTCGTGTGTTGGCGTATCGGTTGTTGAAACGTGTTCAGTCGGGGGAATTGATGGTGGAACGTGAGAAGGGGCCGGCGGTGTTGAATCCGGCGGTGGAGGCTTGGGCTAAAACACAGGAAAGGCTGCGGAAAGTTATGAAGGAATTGTTGGAGCAGTGCAAAGAGCGGGACGGCGGGGAATTGGTGACGTTGGCGTCGATGATGGGGTCGGTGTTGGAGCAGGGCGAAGGGGTGTTGGGGGACGCAATGGAATTTGAGGCGCGCAAGAAATCAGTTGAAGAAGCGGGGGATGGACAAGGCAAGGATTGATGCGTGGCTGGTGTTGCATGAGCGGTGTCGGTTTGCGGGGGAGTATTTGGTAGATCGGAACGGCGCGCCGTGGAGTGCGCGGGATTATCAGGTTGACTCGTTGGAGTCGTATGCGTTGCGCAAGGTGCATTGTGATGGGCGTGATGTAGGGAAGACGACGGAAATTGAATTGATGGTGTTGTGGGCGTCGGTGGCGTGTCCGAATCGGGAGATGCTGGTGGCGACGCAGTGTGAGAATCATTTGTATCCTCTGATGAAGCGGATCGTGGAGCGGTTGCAATCGACGGAGTTGTTTTCGGGCAATGTTGTGGAGATTCGGCGGTCGCCTGCTTGGCATATTCGGTTTGCAAATGGCTTTGTGTTGTGGGGGTGGATGGCGGGTTCTCGTGGCGTGAATTTTCAGGGCATGCATGTGGATTGGCAGGTGGTGGATGAGGCGCAGGAGTTGACGGAGAGTTCTTGGGGGGAGTTGTATCAGGCGTTAACGTTCGGTTGGACGTTGTGCATCGTGATGGTGTCTGTAGGGATTTTCGTTCT
>JAYGCN010000163.1:0-15372 GCA_046583315.1 Candidatus Hydrogenedentota bacterium | reverse complement strand
CGTGTGCTCTTCCGATCTGGGGGCGAGGATGAAGAGGGGAGTAGCCACCAGGATTGGTCGAGGTGGAAAAAGATGAGGTAGGCGCAGGTGAGGGAGGTCGTTGCGCCTTCGAGGTGGAGGAGGGGTTTGACCATGGGGTGTGAACCTTTTGTTGTGTGTGGATTTTGGGGATAGGGTAACACAGGGGGCGAAACCGAAAGCTGCTATTTTGTCCACAGATTGCACAGATGAGCACTGATTAGGAAAGTGAAAACTGCTTAGGGCTATGGGAAGGGAACTGAAAACAGCATGGGGCAATGGGAAAGAAACCGAAAACAGCTTTTGTTGGCCGCGGATGAACGTTGATAGAATACAATATCGGCTTTTCTTTGCTTCTTTCTTTTCACCTGAAAAGAAAGAAGGGAGCTGTTGTTCCAAGAAAAGAAAAAGCCCGCAGGTTAGAACGATAGTTCAACCTGCGGGCTTTGAGTTCTTTCGTTTACTATTCGGTGGCTTCGGGTGCGCCTCTTACGATTTCTACGGTGGCGACTTCTGAGCCGTCCATGAGGTAGGCGCCTTCGATTAAGTCGGAACTGGAGATGATGCCTTCGAAGGTGAGGGGCAGGTCGTTGCCGTCTACGGAAACGGTTACGGCGAAGGTGATGTTTTTGCCGTCTTGCACGAGGTCTTCGATGTCGTATTCGGAGTAGGTGGCGGACATGTCTTCGTTGACGATGAAGGGCATGGTGATGACGCCGAGTTGGGAATCGCTGGTGAAGGTCCATTCGCCGACGATGCTGCCGACGGAGCGTGAACCGGTTACGGCCATTTCACCCATGTCGCTGCTGAGTGTGCCTTCGAAGGTGTCGCCGGAAATGGTTCCTTCGAATGCGAAGGTGAGTGCGGCATCGCCTTCGCCGAAGGTTTGTGTGAATGCGAGTTTGTCGCCTTCATAGGTGACGTTGGAGAGTTCGGCGTCGCCCATTGCGGATTTCAGGTTGCCGGTGAGGGTACCATCGTCGTTGGCGGAAACGCTGAGGCTGGCAGCGACAGGGGTGCCGGCCATGTCAATGGAGACGTCCCAGTCACCGATAGGGTTATTCGCTCCGCCGCGTGCGCCTTTGACGGCCATTTCGCCCATGTCGCTGGAGAGTATGCCTTCGAAGGTGTCGCCGTCGAGTGTGCCTTCAAAGGAGAAGGTAAGCGCGGCATCGCCTTCGCCGAAGGTTTGCGTGAATGCGAGTGTGTCGCCTTCAAAGGTGACGTCGGAGAGTTCGGCATCGCCCATGGCGGATTTCAGGTTTCCGGTCAGGGTTCCGTCGTCATTGGCAGAAACGATCAGGTCGGCCTGGACGGGGGTACCGGCCATGTCGATTTCGATTTTCCAGTTTCCAGTCGGATCGCCCTCTGCGTAGAGGGTGGTGGGAATGAGCAGGCAGGCGACGAGTGCAATGCTTGCGAAAATACGCCGTGCGGTGCGAAGTGTGTCAGAGTTCATGGGGTCGATTCTCCTTTGATGGTTCGATTATGTGGGCAGTGCCCGATTATGGCTGATATAACGCCGGATAGGGGTGTTTTGTTCCCGCACCGCGACGAATCCACTGAGATTCTACTATCTGTCGGGTGGCTATGCAAGCGGAGGATTGAGGGTGACTTTGGGGGGTGGGGATCGTATGATGGAGTCTCGTTTCGGCGTTAGGAATGCTGAGGTTGCTCAAATCCAGGAGGATAAGATGATGATGCGTTGGATATTGATAGCGGTGTTTATGGTGGGGGCGACAAATGCATTCGCGAATGGCGAGGTTCCTACGGCGAGCCCGAAAGCCGTGGGCATGTCCGCGGATCGACTGGAGAATATGTCCCGTAATCTGGATATGTTGGTTGAGACCGAACAGATCGCCGGATCGGTGACTCTGGTTTCGCGTCATGGCAAGGTCGTGTATTTCCGGGAGAACGGATTTCAGTACAAGGAAGAGGATGTGCCGATGTCCAAGGACACCATCTTCCGAATCGCGTCGATGACGAAGCCGATTACTTCGGTCGCGCTGATGATGTTGTTCGAAGAGGGCGCGTTTTTGCTGGATGATCCGATTTCGAATTGGTTGCCTGAGTATGCGAACCCGATGGTGGCGATCAAGGCCCCGGATAATGAGCGCGTCGCGTCGCCGTATAAATTGGTGCCCGCGAATAAAGCGATTACGGTGCGGCACGTGTTGACGCATACGGCTGGACTGGCGAATTCGTATCGCGGCATGACGCGTGAGCTGTTGCGTGAGGCGAACGCGGATTTTGAGCGCACAACCGTTGAAGCGGCGATACGGCGACAGGGGAGTGTACCCCTGAATTTTCATCCGGGTGAAGCGTGGGAGTATGGTGGCGCCACGAGTATCTGCGGCGTACTGGTCGAGTTAATTTCGGGAATGACGCTGGATGAATTCTTTAAGGTGCGGATTTTCGAGCCGCTGGGCATGACGGATACCTATTTTAATATTCCTGAGGAGAAGGTGAGTCGCCAGACGGCGCTGTATAATCCTACGGACGACGGAACGATTGCCTTGACGCGGGCGGCGGAGTACGTGGAGCCGCATGAATATTTTTCCGGTGCGGGTGGACTGGCGTCAACGGCATCGGATTATTGGAAATTCTGTCAGATGCTGCTCAATGGGGGGGAGTTCAACGGGACTCGTCTGTTGAGTCGGCGCACGATTGACTTGATGATCAGCAACCATGTGGGAGATCACGCGGGCTGGTTGATGGGCGATGGGTACCAATTTGGACTCGGTTTCCGGATCTTGAGCGATCCCGGGCACGCCTATGAGCATCTTTCGCTTGGGAGTTTTGGTTGGGGGGGCGCCTACAACACGTATTTCTTCATTGATCCGGTGGAGGATATGATTGGGATTTCGATGATCCAGATTCGGCCCTACACGCAGCTGAAGACGCGCTCTCACTTGGGTATTTTCGCGACGCAGGCGATTGTGGACGATGGGGCGGGTGTAACACCGAAAATCAGCTCTTTGGGAACTTTAGGTGACCCGAAGGGCCAATAATTGTTGAAACAGTTAAATTGTCAGGAGATGGAATGGTGAAGCGATTTGGAGCGGTGATTCTTGGATTGAGTGTGGCGTGGGGAGCGACGAATGCCTGGGCCGAGGACTATGAATTGGACGTGAAAGGCGCGGGATCGGAGTCTCACAGCCAACTTGAGGAGGAGTATTCTTCAAAACTGAACGCGGACAACCTTCGAGAGTGGATGCAGCAGATGACCACGCGTCCGCATCACCTCGGCGCAGCCAAAACGGAGGAAAATGCACTGTTTCTCGCGGAACAGTTTCGTTCTTGGGGTTATGAAACAGCGATTGAAACCTACTATGTATTGTTTCCAACACCGGTGACGCGATCATTGACGCTGAACAAACCTATTCGTTATTCGGCTTCTCTTAGCGAGGAAGTTCATGATGAAAGTGAGGTCGGAAAGGCGATTCGCGAGGAGGGTTTGCCGCCATTTAACGCGTATTCGGCGGACGGCAAGGTGACCGGCGACCTCGTGTATGTACATGAAGGCCTGCCCAAGGATTATGAAGAGCTTGAGCGTCGCGGAATCGATGTCGCTGGGAAGATCGTCATCGCTCAATACGGTGGATCCTGGCGCGGAATCAAACCCAAGTTGGCTGCTGAGAAGGGTGCGATCGGCTGCATCATCTATAACGAGCCGCAGGATGACGGCTATGGGCCGGGTGAGGCCTATCCCAAGGGCAAGTACAAACATGATTCCGCGGTGCAACGTGGGTCTATATATGATCTGCCGCGTCGTCCCGGTGACCCGCTGACGCCGTACTATGGCTCCACCAAGGATGCAGAACGTATCAGCATGGAGGATGCGGAGACCTTGGTACCGATTCCTGTGCTTCCGATATCGTCGGGTGACGCCAAACACTTTCTAGAGGCGCTTGAAGGACCGGTGGCTCCAAAACATTGGCGCGGGGCCTTGCCGATAACCTATCGCATGGGCGGAACCGGTGAGGCGGAAGTGACGCTGGAGGCGAAATTCAAGTGGGACAACGTGCCTGCGCATAATGTAATTGCCAAAATGACGGGCAGCGACTATCCTGACGAGTTGGTCATTCGGGGCAATCACCATGATGCTTGGGTAATAGGCGCGTCTGACCCCATCAGCGGCCTGGTTGCGCTCATGGAACAGGCTCGGGTGATGGGTGAATTGGCCAAGAACGGCTGGCGCCCGAAACGGACTATCGTATTCTGTGCTTGGGACGGTGAGGAGCCGGGATTACTGGGTTCAACTGAATGGGTGGAAGATCATCGGGGAGAATTACACGGCAAGGCGGTGGCCTATATCAATACTGATGGGAATTCGCGCGGATTCCTGCGTATTTCAGGCAGTCACGCCTATGAACCGATGGCGGCTTCGGTGGCGGATGCCGTCAACGATCCTCAGACCGACGTGAGTGTGGCAGCGCGTCGCAATTCATACGTGCTGGTCAATGGCACTGAAAAAGATAAGGAGAAGGCGAAGAAGAGTGGATTGCTCCCTATGGGCGCGCTCGGTTCGGGGTCGGACTATTCCGCGTTTATTCAGCACATGGGCATCGCTTCGTTTAATGTGGGTTTTGGCGGGGAGGGCAGTGCCGGGGAGTATCACACCAGCTTCGATACCTTCGATCACTACTCACGTTTCAAGGACCCCAAGTTTGAATACGGAGTGGCCTTGGCCGATGTATGTGGACGTCTCACGCTACGTCTTGCCGATGCGACGTTGCTTCCAGTGTCTTTTTCATCCGTGGCCAAGACCATCAGCGGCTACGTGGACGAGGTGGTCAAACTTGCGGATACCCAGCGCGAGGAGGTGGACGCCTTCAATTCGTTGATCGACGAGGGACATTTTGATCGCGCGGCTGACCCGACAAAGACTTTCGAAGTGCCAGACAATCGTGAATCGGTTCCGCATTTCAATTTCGCCCTGTTGCTGACTGCCCGGGACCAATTGAACAAGGCGGCGGAAACATACGAGCGACTGAGGTCGGATTTGGATGCTGGGAAGACGAGTTTGAGCAAACGTTCTCGAGCGGGGCTCAATCAGCTTCTTTTTCAAAGTGAGCGCGCCTTTCTAAATCCGGATGGTCTGCCACGTCGTCCCTGGTTCCGTCATCAGATTTATGCGCCGGGGTATTACACGGGATACGGAGTGAAAACCTTGCCGGGCATACGCGAAGGCATCGAAGAGCGAAAATACGAGGAGGCGCAGGAGCAGATTGAGGAAACGGCATTCGCGATCATGCGTTTCACTTCTATCGTGGAGCAGGCCAACGGAATGCTGCCTTCGCTAGAGCGCATGAAGCTGGCTCGTTAGTCGCGGCTGATGGACTCGGCCGAAGGACTCATTCTTTCGCGACGTTGGTTTGAAGAGCGTGGCGGGTTGACCTTCGAGTATTGGGTGCGCAGTGAGGATGGTCCGATTCGGGTGTTGGTGCCGGGTCAGGAATCGGTATTTTTTGTGGCGCAGGACACGACGTTGCCGGACGCTTCGTTTCGCCGGGTGAATCGGCCACTAAAGACCTTGTCCGGTGAGCTTGTCGATGCACTCTATTTCCGTTCACACCGTACATTGCGGGACTACGCGTCTCAACTGAAGGGGCGGGGAATCGCGACGTTTGAGTCTGATGTAAAAGCAGAAGATCGCTATCTCATGGAACGATTCGTGTTCGGGTCGGTTCGCGTTGAAGGCGAATCGCGGTCTTGCGAGGGGTATCGTGAATTCGTTTCGCCACATTTGACGCCGAGTAGTGTCGTGCCCGATCTGCGTGTGGCTTCTATCGATATCGAAACCGAGGGTCTCGATGGGCGACTCTATTCGATAGGGGTGCATACGGTCGACAAAACCAGGATATTCATGGTGGGCGATCAGAAGGACGATGAGGGCATTGAATTTTGTCACGATGAAGCGATTCTGTATCGGCATTTTCTTGCATGGATGGCGGAGTATGACCCGGACGTATTGATTGGTTGGAACGTGGTCGCCTTCGATTTGGCCTTTCTTGTGCGCCGCGCGAAGGAGTTGAATGTTTCCTTTACGCTGGGTCGCGGAAAATCGAAATGTGACGTGATGTTGCCGATGACCCGTCGTCAATCGCACATCGCGCGGCTGCAGGGGCGGGTGATTCTGGACGGCATACAGCTGATGCGGCTGGGACTTTGGAATTTCGAGTCGTTTTCGCTGGAGTATGTCGCGCGCGAGATGTTGGGAGTCGGGAAACTGATTCAAACACCGGATGATCGTGTTGAGGAAATCAATCGTATGTATCGGGAGGACCCTCAGGCCTTGGCGAAATATAACCTGGAAGATTGTCGTCTTGTAAGCGAAATTTTCAAGAACGCTGACCTCCTGAATTTTGCGATAGCGCGATCGCAGTTAACGGGTCTTGCACTGGATCGGCAGGGTGGTTCGGTCGCGTCATTCGATTTTCAGTATCTGCCGCGCTTGCACCGCGAAGGGTTTGTAGGGCCGGATACCGGAGCGATCACGGACGCGGTCATGAGTCCGGGCGGCTACGTGATGGATTCGAAGCCGGGTCTTTATCAGAACGTACTGGTGCTGGATTTCAAGAGTCTGTATCCGAGTATTATCCGGACCTTTTACATCGACCCGCTTGGGCTGGCGATAAACGAGGGGGAGCAAGTTGCAGGCTATCTGGGGGCGACCTTTTCCCGCGAAACTTCGATACTACCCGGGTTGATTGAGTCTCTTTGGGCGGCACGCGATGCTGCGAAGAGGGAAAAGAATGCTCCCTTGTCGCAGGCGATCAAAATTATCATGAACTCGTTTTATGGTGTGTTGGGATCGACCGGGTGTCGCTTTTATGATCCGAAGCTGGCAACGTCCATCACGAAACGAGGCCACGATCTGATCACGCGCACGCGCGACTTTATCGAAGAACAGGGGTACGAGGTGATTTACGGCGATACCGATTCGGTGTTCGTGTTGATTGGGGATGAGCCGGCCAGCGATTCTCAGAAAATTGGTTCGGATTTGGCTGAAGGGTTAAATCAATGGTGGACCGAAACGCTCGAACGGGAATTGGATCTTGAGTCCCATCTGGAAATTGAATTTGAGACCCATTACGAAAAGTTTTTCATGCCGACAATTCGCGGTACGCAGAAGGGAAGCAAGAAGCGATACGCTGGCTTGATTCGACATGGAGAAGAGCTGGAGGTGCAGTTCAAAGGGCTGGAATCGGTGCGCACGGATTGGACGCCCCTGGCCCGTCGTTTTCAACGCGAAGTGTTTCGGCGTGTGTTTCTGGGGGAACCCTATGTGGAGTACGTGAAGTCGATCGCGGATGGCACTCGAAGCGGGGAGTTCGATGATGAGCTTGTCTATCGAAAACGGCTGCGCCAGAAAATCGAGGAGTATACGAAGAACGTGCCACCTCATGCACAAGCCGCCAAGAAATTGGATCGCCCGCGTCGCTGGGTCGAATATGTCATCACCTTGAACGGCCCGGAACCTATCGAGAAATGGACCTCAGCCCTGGACTACGATCACTACCTCGATCGGCAATTGGCACCGGCGGTTGATGGATTACTGGGATGTTTTGGGGATTCTTTTGAAAAACTGACAGGCAAGCAGATGGAGATGTTCTGAGTACTTCGCAAAAACTACGATATGTATAGATCTCGTATCGGATCGAACTAGTAAATAAGGAGGGGAATTCGGTATAATCCGTGCACATTTGATGCTCGAATTAGGGGACTTTTCTCTCTGACGCGGGTTTCACTTTCAACGTCTGTCTGGCAACGTTGTTGCTGGCATTCGTAATCGAATAAATTGGTCGTCTATAAACACTGAATTATGGAGAACATTGGAATGAAGCTTACAGGCAAACTCGCAACAGGATTGCTACTCGGTCTCGTCCCTGCATCTGGATACGCCGCAGAAGCGTTTCAATTTATCGGATTCGATGAATCATCGCTATCCGCTGAGGCGCAAGATGGGTTGGAAGAAATCTATTCGGGTCGTATGTTTTATCAGGCCGTTCCGCTGACCCTTGCGGAAGCGATGACGGCGGCTGATGTTGCCAAGAAAGATGAACTTGGCTATGACCCGAGCAGTGTTGAAGGTCAACTCTATAGCTCGGGCACGCTCCCTTCGCCTCCGAATCGGAACGTCGATGACAGTGTTTCTCTGGGTCAGGTCGTATTTGAGCGGGACGGTGTGTTACTTGCTGGCGGTAATTGTTTCGGTTGTCACGCGGGTGTGGTGGATGGAAAAGTCGTCGCGGGACTGGGTAACAACAATGTGATGCAACGCCCTCCGCGCCCCGAAGGCACCGAGGGTCCGAACATGATGGCCATGGCCGCAGCATTGAAGACTCCGGCCGAGAAAAAAGTGATGATGGCTTTGATGGCGACAGGACGCGGTGTGAGTTCGCCCATTGCTGAAGTCACGAATCGTGGTGACAACTATGGACCCTTTGCTGTTTGGGCGCATGGCGCGCAGCTGGAAGACCCTGCAAACAAGGGACTTGTCGTGAGTCGTGATAAAACTGAACTTACCGACCTGATTGAAGTGACCAAAATTCCGCCCGTTGACCCCATGCCCTGGTGGTTGATGAAGTACAAGACGCGTGATTACTGGTACGGCGATGGAGCACCTACCGACGCCGCTCATTTCTCGTTCAATTTTACGGGTTCGCAGGCGAACGCGAACGATATGCACGAATCGCATGTGGCATCGACCGCCAAAGCCTTGGCCTTTGCACGTGAAACGCAATCTCCTGTTTTTCCAAAATCACTTGATGCCAGATTGGTTCAACGAGGTGCTGACCTGTTCCACGGGCGCATAGAACCCTCGGATGCAACGGCGTTCAAGGCTTGTTTCGAATGCCACGGGACCTACACGAAGAAATTACCCGATGCTGATTTCACTAAGCCGGGCTCCTGGAATGTCGCCTATGAAGGAGAGGAACTCAAGAAAGTACGCACGGACGGCACTTACAATGAAGTCGTTCAGGCCTTGCGCCCCATCTCCGAGCACATCAATAAAATGAAGGACTATTACTTAGCTCAAGAAAAACCTGAACTGGCGCCTGTTTTTGACCATCTGGAAGGAAAGGGGTACGTTCCTCCGCCACTCGTAGGTGTTTGGGCGACGGCGCCGTACTTCCACAACGGCTCCGTACCGACGGTGGAAGCCGTGCTGAACTCGAAACTGCGTCCCGAAATTTGGTCACGCGAGCAGAGTCCGTACGAGTATGACTTGGAGAGTATCGGATTGGAATTCACGCCGATGTCCCGAATGGAATTCGATGCCAGTGCCGAAAAAGCGGCGAAGGCTACCTACAAAAGCAGAGCGTCCCTTGATCAAATGTTCATCTACGACACTGAAGGATTCGGTCGCGGCAACATGGGGCACACCTTCGGCGACACGCTCACGAATGATGAGCGCGCGGCGATTATGGAATTCCTGAAGAGTCTTTCCGGATCGGATATGTAATAAGAATCACAATTCGAGTCTAATTTTGTATCGATGGTTGTCAGGGTAATTCCTGGCAGCCATCGTTTAGTTCAGGGTATCGCGCTACTCGGTATTTGACCGACTATTCCGCCATTTGTGCCAAAAATGCACCTCCGTCAATTTTCTTCTTGCAAAATGTGTGCATATGTGCTTAATTGTTGTCAGACATGGAGCGACGAGGGGCATCTGTGGTGGGAGCTCTGGACGCGCACTGTGGCCTGGAAAGGAGGTGGTCTGTCTATGGATAGTCCGGGTTTATATACCTGCATCATAGTAAGATCGCCCGCTTTTTGGAGCGGGGGAACACTACAGGGAGGTGTACCTGACTCCTGACCATGATGGCAGGAACAATCTGGAAACCAAACGCCCACCTTCGTTTTCGGCGAGGGTGGGCGTTCTTATTGGAAAATGGTTTGGTTTAGTCTAGGCGGATTGCGTTTCGGCGACCAGTGAGTAGCCTTTGATACGATTGGGGCGCGGCTGGCTTTTGGCCTGGAGCAGTGTTTTCATGGTCTCGCCGAATGCGCGCTCGGCGGTTCCGATGACGCCGGCTTGAAGGGTCGTAACGGCAACGCTGACAGCTACTTTGGTGGGGAAATTGGGGTCTGAGAATGTGGTGGCATCGATATCCTGCATAATTTTGATGCCATATTCCAATGCCTGGTCCAGGTCGGTGTGGGGCAGTACGGCGACAAAAAGGGTGCCCTCAAAGCGCGCGAGAATGTCGTAGGAACGGGTGAAACTGCGTATCTCCATGGCGACTTCGGGCAGTAAATCGATGATTTCCACGGCACCTTGCTCATCGTTGCGTGCGTGCATGGTGTCCACGTCGAAAATGACGCATGAAACGGGGAAATTGTAACGGCTGGAACGGTCGATTTCTTCCTGAAAACGATCCATGAGGAAATGTTGCGAGTGCAGACCAGTTAGTGGATCGGTGAGGGTTGTCGAGCCGAGCAGGTCCAAATCCAGCGCATCGGACTGCTGATTTGGCCGCATGCGCAGGGCCGCTTCGACGCGTACGATGACCATGGGCAGGTTGAATGGTTTGGTGATGTAATCCACGGCACCGAGGTCAAAGCCCATTTCGTGATCTTCGGGCTGTCCCTTGGCGGTCATAAAGATTATTACGATATCTTGGGTTTCGGGGTCCGATTTGAGTGCTTTACAGACATCGAAGCCGCTCATTTCGGGCATTGTGAGATCCAAAAGCACGAGGTCGATGTCGTGTTCCTTGCAGATCTGGAGCGCATGGGAGCCGGAATTGCTGGCATGGGTGTCGAAATCGTGGGCGTTCAGGTCCTCGCAGAGTACATCGGTCAGTGCCGGTTCATCGTCCACGACACAGATCTTGGCTTTCCGTCCCATTGGGTATCCAGTCTCCAAATGCAGGCCAATGGCCTGGGTTACTCACTCGTAATTAATAGTACCTCATAAATCCGAATGATGCAATAAAGGTGTGAAAAGAACTAGAATGGAGTAGAAGGTAGTGGACAGGAGTATGAAATGAATCAGGCATTCGGGGCAACGGGTCGGAAACGCAAACCCAGTATCAACATAACCTCTCTCATTGACGTGATGTTCCTGTTGCTGATTTTCTTCATGGTCTCGTCTACCTTCAAGGACGACGAGGCCATTGAGATTACGCTTCCGCGTGCGGGCACTGGTTCAGCGCAATCGCTGGACTATACTGAGATTGTCGTCACGCAGGATGGCGTTTATCGAATGGGGGAGGCGGTCGTTGAGGAGGATGCCTTGCGCGCTCACTTGACCGCTCTCATCGAAAGTGATCCGGATGCCAAGGTTGTGCTCAGTGCGGATGCGGATGCGGATTGGCAACCGATTGTGAGCGCTATCGATATATTGCGTAAGGCGGGGGTTGAGAATTTGATTATCGCAACAGATCGCTTGGAGGCGGCTCCAGAAGGTCCGTGACCGATTTGAATGGTTTTGGTTCGGGTATTGCATCGAGGCGTTCGAGTCGCCCCCGAACCGAATCCGCATATTCGGATTCCGGAAAACGGTCCAGGTAGCGATTGAGTACATCCTTGGCCTTGTCGCCGGAATTCAAAATTCCATGGTAGAGGCCGAAGAGTCGATTTGTAATTCCCAGGGCGTGCTGGGGTTCGTCGATTTTCTTCAGACCCATTTCAAAGTAACGCACGGCCTCATCGATGTCGTTGAGTTCAAGATGGGTCTCCGCGATTTTAACAATCGGGTCAACGTCTCTTGGAAAAATTCGCGCTATGACCATGTATTCATTCAGGGCGCCGGTGTAGTCGCCTATTTCTTCGAGGGCCTCAGCGGCGGCAAAGTCTGGTCGCTCTGCGGGTTGCTCTACGGGCGGGTGAATAATGTCCACGATGAGTTGCGAGAACATGGATACGAACAGATGCCCGTACAATGCGGTGGTGGACATCAGCAGTGCGAGCGTTGTCAGGGTATAGAGGCCGGACTGCGCACCCAAGGGAACCTGAACGATCTTCATTTCGATGACGAGAAAGAGAATGACTCCGACCAGGGTGCCCCATTGAACGGAGCGATGAAAGTCTTCGTGAAAGATAAGCTTTCTGCGAAGGACGTAGATGCCCCAGCCGACGTAGGGAATGAGAAGAAGCAATGCGAATAGTGTCAGGATAACACTGAGCATACCGATTTCGATTCCCCCTGGCTTTTTGGATGTTGTGCATTAGCGTCATTACAGACTACAGGGTATTATGCCTGAAATTGACGCAAAAGTAGAAATGGCTTTCGGAAAAATGAAAAATGATGTTGAATTGACATTCCGTTGTTGAGTAAGTATCATTCGGGCCTCAAGGGGATTTCGACCCAGGGTTGCGCCTACGAAATTCCTTGAAAAATACCAATCCAGCCAGGAAATTTGCTGAGAGACAGTGCTTTTCTGTTTGCGATCGGGTTTGTTAAGCAACGGTTACACGCGATATATCGATTTGAGTTTGGGGGATGTATAGTGTCGAAGGCATTGTTGGAAACGAATTTACCGAATCGTGAGCCGTCGGCCCGCGGTAAGGTGCGCGACATGTATGATTTAGGCGATTCAATGGTGATTGCCGTGACGGATCGGATTTCCGCTTTCGATTGGGTGGAACCCGTCGGGATTCCGGACAAGGGAAAAATCCTCACCCATATGTCGATGTTTTGGTTCGACATGATGGCCGACATCATTCCACACCACGTCATCTCAATGGATCTCAAGGATTTCCCGCAGGACTTTCAGGATGCGGCCGATCAATTCGAGGGTCGCTCGATGCTGGTCAAGAAATGTGAAATGTTTCCGGTGGAATTTGTGATTCGCGGATACCTCGCAGGTAGTGGCTGGAAGGAGTATCAGGAGAAGGGCACGGTTTGCGATATTGAGTTGCCCAAGGGCCTCGTGGAGTCGGACAAACTTGAACGACCACTCTACACGCCGGCGACTAAAGCAACCGACGGGCATGACATCAACATTCATCCCGAAGAAGCGGCGAAGATTATTGGTGAGAAGTGGAACACAGCTGCTTCGGAAGCCGCGCTCAAAGTGTACGAAACGGGCCGGGATTATGCGGCGACGCGGGGGATTATCCTCTGCGATACCAAGTTCGAGTTTGGCACGATAGGCGATGAACTTATCTTGGCTGACGAAGTGTTGACACCGGATTCATCGCGCTTTTGGCCCGCAAATCAGTACAATCCGGGCCACGGGCAGCCCAGTTATGATAAACAATTCGTGCGGGATTGGCTGGAAACGCAGGATTGGGATAAAAATTCTCCCCCTCCGCCGCTCCCCGATGATATTATTGAGAAGACACGAGAAAAATATGTGGAAGCGTATCGATTGATTACCGGCGGCACGGAGTTTTAATGATGGCAATTGAGTCCGACGATTTTCACTTTGGCGAAGAACCGATTCCGTGTAAGGAACTCGCGAAACACATCGACAATCTTCCTGAGGCTTACTATCGCCGAAAAACCGATGACCATTTGCAGGACGAGTGTGGAATATTTGGAGTCTTCGGTCATGAAGAAGCTGCCACGCTGACCTATCTTGGGCTGTATGCTTTGCAACATCGTGGACAGGAAGGTGCCGGTATCGTCGTGAACGATGCGGGGCAACTCAAAGCCCATCGAGGAATTGGTCGGGTATCGGAGGTATTCAAACCGCACAAACTGGCACGCCTGCGGGGTAACATGGCGATAGGGCATGTACGGTACTCTACGTTTGGCACGAGCGATCTGAAGAATGTGCAGCCGCTTCCGGTAGACTACGCCCGGGGATCGATGGCACTGGGTCACAACGGAAATCTTGTAAACGCCAAGAAATTGCGTGAGCAGTTGGAAGACGATGGCGCGATTTTTCAGTCCACCACCGACAGTGAAGTCATCATCCAGCTGATCGCACGATCGAAAGAAGAACAGTTCGTTGATTGCGTAACCGAGGCACTCAAAAAAGTGATCGGCGCATTTTCGATTTTGGCTACCAACGGGGATGTGATCGTTGCTGGCCGTGACCCTCACGGAATACGCCCACTGTGGCTCGGGAAACTGGGTGACGCGCATATATTGGCCAGCGAGTCGTGTGCTCTGGATATTATTGATGCCGACTGGGTACGCGAAATTGAACCTGGCGAAGTGATTTGTATTTCGGATAGTGGCGTTGAATCGTTCCATCCCTTTGAACCAGTTGTTGCCCGTTCGTGTATTTTTGAGTACGTATACGTCGCCCGGCCGGACAGCTATATCTTCGGTCAAAGCGTAGATGTCGTGCGCAAAAAACTCGGTGCCAATCTTGCCAAGGTTCAACCGGTGGAAGCCGATCTGGTCATGGCTGTACCGGACTCCTCGAATCCGGCGGCGCTCGGTTATGCGCACGAGTCTGGAATTCCCTTCGATATGGGATTTATCCGGAATCACTATGTTGGCCGTACGTTTATCGAGCCGGATCAGCATATTCGCGACTTCGGTGTAAAAATCAAACTCAATCCCTCCCGGAGTGCCATTGAAGGAAAGAAGATCATACTGATTGATGACAGTATCGTGCGCGGAACCACGGCTAAAAAAATCGTGAAGATGCTGAATCGTTGCGGTGCGAAAGAAATACATTTCCGGATCAGTTGTCCGCCGATCATTAATTCATGTCACTACGGGATTGACACTCCGGATAAGGAGAAATTGATTGCGTACAACATGGAAGTGGAGGAGATGCGGGAACATCTCGGGGTGGAAAGCCTCGCATTTCAGTCCATTGAGGGCCTTGTGGATGCGACCGGGGTTTCCAAGGAGCAATTCTGCCTTGGCTGTTTTAACAACGACTATCCCACGCTTACGCCCAAAGAATTTGATTCAGGCTTGATTCGTCGTCGTATGGTTGATACCAGCACCGAGGCTTATGATACTGAGGCATTTAACATCACAACGTAGATTTTCGGGCTTTCCTGGGGGAAATAGTTCTACCATACTGAAAAAACTTGTAAAATTATGGAACTATTCCAGTAAATATGGGATCAATTTTTTACGTGGAGGCCTAAAAATGTATGGATTCCGGGCTATTTTATGTACAATTGGGTATGGGGAACTATTGAAGTAGAACTTGAAATGGATTAGTGAACCAATGAATGACATTTTTGCCGAGAGTACAACACAATTACATCGGCGCGGTCGGATCAAAACGACATCGCGTATTCAGGCGTTGTGGCTGTCCAAAACGCAGGGGTTTATGATCGAGCGTAGGCTACGCACTCCTGTTGGTTATTCCTTCGGTAAACTGAACTACAAAACGGTTTGGATCCTGAAGCCCAAGGACACAAAATAGTCCCGGTCAGCTTTCCCACCTCCTCCGCGAATCCTTTTGCAGCCTTTCTCAT
>JAYGCN010000064.1:0-2499 GCA_046583315.1 Candidatus Hydrogenedentota bacterium | reverse complement strand
ATCAGTTCCACCTCCTCCAAAATGCGCGGGTGGTGACGCAAAAATGAATCAATGTAAAAAAACGTCGCGCCCGGACTCGACAAATTCAACACCTCCGACCGATTCAGCCCCGCCTCATTAGCCAACGCCTTCACATCCGTGTCCCCCAACCGGGAAGTACCCAAAATCAAAAGTTTTGGTGATGTAATATCGTACGCACGATACTCCGTCTCAGTCACTTTCATATTTCGAATCACCACTGAATCCGCTTCGACAAATGTATCGCCGGGCAACAGATGCATGACTACCGTCACGACAAGAAAAATACCCAAGGCCAACCAGCCAGCAGGCATAACGCGGGGCCATTGACGATTGGATTCAGAACTGGAAATAGACGAAGGATCCACTTTCAACTCCTCTCACGTAGGCTAACAAGACCAAACCGGAACCAAAAGCGACACCCCGAATCCACCACGGACGTTGCTCATCAAACGGTAAATCCGACGATGTCCTGAGCAACATCAGATCCAGCAGAATGACAATCGGAATATAAAACAACAGATTCGTAATAATTCCCGTTGAAGCAACGCCGGAAATGCCATTCCAGGCGTCCGCACGCATCAACGTACTCACAAAGCTACCAACCGTCACCATGTCCGGGGAACGAAAGAATATGAACGACGTGGCAATGACATGAAAAGTGAATACCACGTAGAACACATGTACGAGTTGTCTCCGCAACGTACTGACTCCGTTCTTTATGCCGCCTCGGACATACCTCTCTTTATAAACTCGATGAATAATCATGCAGAGTCCCTGAAGGGCGCCCCATATCACGAATGTCCATCCTGCGCCGTGCCAAAACCCACTCAAAATCATTGTAATCATTAGGTTTCGATACAGCCTCAACTTACCGTGACGATTGCCCCCCGGGGGAATGTACAGATAATCGCGCAACCATGTGGACAACGAGATATGCCATCGTTGCCAGAATTCCGTAATACTTCGCGATAAAAACGGTGCTCGGAAATTTTCCATCAAGTTGATACCAAGCAGACGACTGAAACCGCGCGCCATATCCGTGTAGCCCGAGAAATCACAGTACACCTGAATCGCGAAACCGTACATCGCCAGCCAAAGATACAGTCCATCGTGAGCGCTGGGGTCAGCATAGGCGGTATCGACGAAGGGCGCCAGCGTGTCCGCGATCACCACTTTCTTCACATACCCCCACAACACAAGCTGTGCACCGCTACCCCAATTCTCAGCAGTCATTTTCCTGGGATTTTCCAGCTGTGGCATCAATCGACTCGCACGTTCAATGGGTCCTGCCACAAGCTGAGGGAAATAAGAAACATACAATGCGTAGGTCGGCAGATGCGTCACCGCCTTCTGATGACCGCGATATACGTCAATCGTATAGGCCATCGTCTGAAAAGTATAGAAACTGATTCCTACCGGCAGGATCACGTGAATTAACGGGGCGTTCGCCTCAAATCCAAGACGTGTGAGCAGGACGATGCCCGAATCCACAAAGAAATGGAAATACTTGAAGGTACCCAAAAGACCAAGATTGGTCACAATACTCAGTAGGAGTAATTGCTTTTTACGTCCCGATTCCCCTGCGTGCTCGATGCGCTGCGCAATGAAAAAGTCTACCAACGTCGAAAAGGCTATCAAGGCCAGGAAGCGCCAATCCCAAACAGCATAAAACCCATAACTCGCAAACACCAGCAGCAAATTCTGACGACGATGTGGAAGTAACCAGTAGATCGCAAGAACAGTCAGGAAGAAGAATACGAATGACCACGAATTAAAGAGCATGGCAGACTTGTGCCGCTGGCGCGATTACTGCACACGGCAGCTGCACTCTTCTCTCAGCAATGTGCCTACCCGTCATTCACGACTCTTCCGTTCTCGACGGTGAACGCCTCTTGGAGATCTTTTCTGTAGACGATTAGCGGAACTCGAATATACATTACGACAGCGGTCCTTTGCCCAGAAAGCTACACCGCGTGAGTATATAGAATGCCTGACGTTTAATCAATGGACCATCGCCTTAGGCGGTACGTAGTAATTCAGATTCACATCGAATAACAAATGGGGTAAAACACGGGCGCTGATTTCGATAAAAACGACCTTACCGTAAATCATGAGCTCAAGAATGAATTGGAATAAGGGCGCGTCTCTTAAATCCGATTGGCCTGGCAATCCCGGTCATCGAAGCACTAGCCCGTGAATGACCCCCCCGATATGCTGTGCCACCTTCTTTCCGCCCGGTCGTGTAAAGTGAATGCCGTCATTGCTGTAATTCTTCGGCAGTAAATCCAATTCCCCTGACGACTCTCTCCATTGCAACGCCAACTTCGGAGATTGCATTTCGGTTACGGTCGACCGGAATACATCACGACTCTCCCGCAATATGGGCGTGTTCTCCACAAGCCTCTGCGTCTCGCCGCTAAGCGGTAACCACAAGAGAACAACGGTACACGTCTCGGGTACTCTTTCGATTATATTTTC
>JAYGCN010000044.1:0-8192 GCA_046583315.1 Candidatus Hydrogenedentota bacterium | reverse complement strand
GCTTGATACGCCCGTGTCGACGCCCAACAAGGAAAGATGTATTTTTACCACGGCCTTGGTGATGTGTTCGACGTTCTCGCCAACGATGAGTTGAGGCATGTGACCGTCTTCCGGATACAGAACGACAAACATGCCGGGATGGTTGTCCACGTGCGCGGGTGCCGGTTCGCCGCGATGATACAGCCATCGATCCTTTTCCGTGTTGTAAGCCATTTTCTCTTCGAGCGAGTCGATGGGAAACCAATCGATGCCTTCAGGGCCTGACAAGGTGATTTGTACATCGATATAATGCCGATGAGATTCGAGCGTTCCAACGTTAGGCGTCCGCGTGTCGTAAGACATTACCCGGGCAAACATCTTCTCGCCGCGCAGCTCGAACCGACCTTCTTGAGAATCAGGGCCGAGGGATTGGAGAAATTCGAATGCTTCTTCCCACACGTCGCCTGACAAGTGATCGCGCCAGTTTTCCAATTGACCAACAATCATGAATTTTCCTTAAGTTTATGAAAGGTAACGAGTTTCGAATGATGGGGACTACGCAATCCCTAAATCGCGTAGCAGATTCTCAACCGCGGCGGACTCCATGCCGAGTCGACACTGCCTGGTGTAGGTACCAACGTGGGGGCTGAGCAGTACCTGGTCATAGTTGCACAATGGGCCGTTGTAGGGCTCTTCGACGAAGGCGTCGAACCAGGCACCGAAGATTTTTCCTGAATCGAGCGCGGCACAAAGCGCAGTTTCATCAACAAGTTCACCTCGGGCTGAATTAAGCAGGATGCTGCCTTCCTGGATGTGTTCGAATTCATTGTCGCCCAAGAGGCAATCGGTTCCGCTCGCGTGAAGGGAGATTATTTCGGCGCGGGACAGCGCGTCCTTTAAGTCACCCACGAGAGCGACACCTTCAGGAATCAATGCGGCATCCGCAAAAGGATCGAATACGGAAATTTCTGCACCAAAGGCTTGGGCAAGTTCGCCAACGCGTCGACCAATTCGTCCGTAACCGACAAGAAGCACTTGCGCGCCGATAAGGCCGCGACCGATTATTTTTTTCCATTCTCTATTATGCAGTGCGTTGTTGGTCGGAATGAGTTGCCTGCACAGAGTGAGCAGAGATGCCAGTGTCATTTCGGCGACAGCGTTTACGGGGCCATCCGGTGTGTTGGATACGGCAACGTTGCGCTCTTTTGCGGCATCGAAATCGACATTCGTCACCCCAATACCCACCCGGGCAATTGCTTTCAGCTGTGGAGCGGACGCGATCACCTTTCCGTTCAGGGGCTCCAGTCCCGCAATCAACCCGTCGATTCCTTTCAGATGATCGATGATTTCTTCTTCAGTGAGGCGACGACCGAAAGGGTTCAGCACGATTTCGCACCCTGCCTGTTCGAGCATGTGTATTGGAGTTTTGTCCTCTCCCGCAAAAGAAGAAGGGCCGATGGCTACGCGCATGGTCATATTTGGGTGTCCATTTTAATCTGGTTTCTGGTAATGTATGTATTGTAGAGAAATGTAAATTGAGAAACAAGCGCAATAGAGATCCAGGTGACGTGGAAAGTGTGATTCCCTGAACCAGGAATAGTTGAACCGTCACCGTCAGGCGAGTAGTCTTTTGCTGCCGTAGGAAGGCAAGCCCTTCGTTTACAGAGTCAAATGTTTACCAGCCAAGATTGATCGAAAACCTTAGATCATTAATGTCGGTACCGATGCTTGATGCAGGAATAAATAGTAGGAATTGTATGTCCAAAGCAACAATACTAATTGTCGGGGGAGCGGGATACATTGGATCCCATACGAATGCGTTGTTATCTCAGCAAGATTATACGACGATCGTATTCGATAATCTGACCACCGGGCATCGAGAGCTGGTACAGTGGGGGACATTTATTGAAGGTGACCTAGGGGACGAAAATGCACTTCGCAGCCTGTTTCGTGAGCGTTCCATTGATGCCGTTCTTCATTTCGCCGCATTGGCGTACGTAGGAGAATCTGTAAACGAACCCGCCAAATATTATGACAATAACGTTGTGCGGACCATTAACCTTTTGAACATAATGCGTGAATTTGACGTAAAGCGCATCGTTTTTTCGTCAACTTGTGCAACCTACGGCAAGCCGAATTACTTACCGCTGGATGAGTTGCATTCGCAAGCGCCAATCAATCCTTACGGACAGACGAAGTTGATGGTCGAGAAGATTCTGTCAGACTACTCTTGTGCTTACGGCATGGATTACGTGGTGCTTCGATATTTCAACGCTGCCGGCGCGGATCCGGGGACGCGTATTGGTGAATGGCACGATCCTGAAACCCATCTGATACCACTGGTGCTGAACGCGGCGATGGACAGCAAGAAGCCGATCCGCGTATTTGGAACAGACTACGAGACGAAGGACGGTACCTGCGTTCGTGACTACATACACGTATCTGATCTGGCTGAGGCGCATGTCAGGGCGTTGGAATATCTTGCCGCAGGTGGTTCGTGCTCTGCGTTCAATTTGGGCAGTGGTCAAGGATATTCGGTACGCGAAGTGATTGATGCGGCACGTGAAGTCACTGGACAGGAAATCCCCGTAACCGAGAACGCACGTCGTGCTGGCGATCCGCCGATACTGGTGGGTAGCTCTGAAAAAGCGCGGCGCGTGCTAGGCTGGAACCCTCAATTCACGGAGCTGAAGGAACTTGTTGAAACGGCATGAAAATGGCACGCGAGGAGTATCGGATAAGCAGTGCAGGCATTTAGTATTTGAGAGTTGAAATGTGTGTCGGAATAAAAGCGAATGGAAATCAATCAGTTCGAGAATGGCGTCGTCTCGATATATGTACAAGACAGGAGAATTTTTGGGGCTGAACTCAGCTTGAATTTATCCTGGACGATCGTACTATAGTGTTCTATACGGATTTAGAAAAGAGGCGTGAATGATTAGTGTTCGAATCAGCGCAATAGAACTCAAATTGTGGGGGGGCACCGTCCTCTTCTTCTTGATGATATCAGCATTAGGTTATTATTTTGGACCCGGAATAATTCACGAGGTCGCTGTTCGTTTTCATCAGAATAGGATTGATATTGCGCTTTCTGAAGGTGACCATGCTCTCGCTCTGAAGGAGTCAAAGGCTTGGCATTGGATAGAGCCGGAAAATCCAAACGCACTCACTAATTTGGTGACAATGGAACTCGTGGTGGGTGATTGGTTGGCGGCTAAAGATAGATTGGCGGAATCACGCGATGCTATGATATCCGACCAATATGAAATCTGTCGGTTGATGGCCTTGATACTAGCTGAAGCCAAGGATGACGATGCCGTTTCGTGGGCGAAGCGAGCCGCTGCGACATCAATAGACCGTTCAGATGCTATGTTGGTACAAGCGCACGTTGCGCGCCTTATGGGAGAGACTGAACAAGCCTACAGTCTCTACTCTGATGTTCTCGATCTGCATCCCGATCATGCAGAGGCACTCTTTTTCTTGTCTGAATTTGCAGAGCAGGAACTCGATATAGGTAGCGTGGCGAAAAACCGCAGAGCGCTCTCAACTGCGTCAACACGATATCGCTATACCCCGGCCTTCATACGGTTGACCACACAGGCACAACGATTCGTCAGACGAATTTCTCTCGAAATGCAGGATCCGGACTCAAGAGTCATACATCGCGTGGAAGCGTTGGCGTTTGCATATCTGGATACGGGTTCATGGGACCCGTGCATGACGTGGCTATCGACGCTGGCTGAATCGAAACAAGGTTCTTGGAAGGTCTATTATTGGCTTGCAATAGACGCTGAACTGGACGGAAACGTTGCGGCCGCGAAGGAATACTATGAACTGGCGGTTCGGAAAAATCCAGGAGAGGACTTGGTTCTAAGGCATATGCAGAGGCTCAGAAACTAAGATCGTTCATTTTGCGCACTCGATTCATACGCCGGATAATTTTCGCGGGATTCTCGAACACGTAATTCTCCACTTCCAATTCGATCCCCTCCGCCTCGGAAAATATCTCCCGCAATGCCGCCAGGCGACCGTTCCCCTCATACGCAATATACGAATCGACCGATTCCTGGACAACCTTGATGGCCGAAACAGAGGGAAGGTAGTGATTAAGGTCATCGCAGGATAACGACTTCAACTCCGCGATTTCATCCTTATTCTCCTCAAGCAATGCAATACGTTTCTTCAGTGACTCCATCGCGTTATCCCGATCCAGACGATGTATCTGGTGCAGCGAAAAGAGGGGGACTCGAATAAACTTCGTATGCGTTCGTTTCCGGTGGATGTCTAGAATCACCTTCGCGAGCATGGCATCCTTCGCGCTCATGTCCTTCACTTCGGAACGTTTCCCGAAAAGATAATCAATGAAACTTCTGATGGATGCCATAGAATCGTCCCGTTGAAGATAGTTCGCTCATCATACCGACTCCCATGCTGGGACGCAACGCACAGGGTATGTATAATACGCCAGACGGAGATGCACCCATGAAAGTACGGATTATCGCCAACCCCATCGCCGGGGGCGGTCGCGGAAAACGATTAGCCGAAGCGTTGCGCGACACCCTGAATGGAAACGTCGACGCCGTGGAGCTCGTGTTGACGAAACAAGCAGGAGACAATGAAATCGAGGCCGCACGTCCGGGCGCAGACTGTGTTGTGGCGGTGGGGGGTGACGGCAGCGTCAACGAGGTGGTCAATGGGCTCGTGGATTCCGACGCCCTGCTCGCGATTCTACCCGCCGGAACCGCCAACGTCGTGGCACGGGAATTGGATATACCTTCGGACCCGAATGTCGTCGCAAAATACATTATCGCTGGAAACCATCGCATCATGGATGCCGGGTTGCACGGCGGTCGTCGATTCTTGTTAGGGGGCGGCGCAGGACTCGACGCGGCGATCGTGCATCAGGTCAGTCAACAGCGCGGCAAGAAATCCGGCCTCTCCAAGTGGGTCATGCCGTCGATTCGAACCTGTCTGCGTTACACATTTCCACAATTTCGAGTAGTAGGCGATGGGCGAATCCTGGCCGAAGATGCGCAATACGTCATCGTGGGCAATTGCCGTTATTCCGCGGGTGTTTTTCCGGCGACACCCAAGGCCCAGATCGATGATGGGCTCCTGGATGTGTGCGTATTACGAAACCTGAGCCCCCTGCGCCTGCTGGGATTATTGCCTTCGGTACGCGTCGGACGGCATATCGATCGCGACGATGTGCTTTATCGCCAGTGTGAGCATGTCGAACTCATACCTGCCGACGAGCAAGATATACCCCTTCAAATCGACGGCGATCCGCGCGAACTGCTACCCGCCACATTCTCCGTTGAGCCCGGCGCAATTCGCGTAATCACCGGCTAGATTCGTTATGGGTAATCGCGTAAGTATTTTATTTTAAATACTTTAGGTACATTATAGTGCAATTTCTGCATCTCCTCACTCTACCCGATATTACATAGTAGATTAGTTTACCTTGCAATTATTGACTAATTCATGCATAGTGCTAATATATCGTTTTTATGGATATTATTGAATTATATGCGTGATTCGTATTAATCGTGCTGGGGAAAATATCCAGCAATACCAGTAATTATCATGGGTGTAGCGAAACTGGACACTCGTTTTAGTTTAGTTATCATCAATATACGGGGGAATTTTTGTTATGGCAATATCAAGTACTAGACCCAGGCTGCGTGACCTTCTTTTGGCCTATGACATCGTTACTGAAGGTCAAATGAGGGACGCATTAAACACGATCAGCTTGCGGAGCGGCAAGGTAGCCGAGACCTTGATCGAATTAGGATATCTCGACGTCGCGACGCTCGAACAATTCATTGTCAAACTACCGGGTGTTGCCAGCATCGATCTCTCCCAATACCGAATTATCGAAAAAATGTGCGAGCTTATCCCGGAAGAAGTAGTGCGTCAACATCAGCTCTTTCCTATTGATCAATTGGGCAATCTGTTGACGATAGGCATGGCCATGCCGCTCGATGGGGAGATCATTGCGATGATCGAATCGCTGTGCGCTTTACGAGTGAAGGGCGTATACTGCAATCCCGATCACATTGCTGGCGCCATAGACCGATATTATCCCGAAAAAAGGTTGAAGCTGCTACAGCCACGAAGACTTCAACCAGCATGGCAAGCGGACCGTCTTCAATAATTACTGTTGCCCACCTGCTCCGAAAAATTGATGACCTGCCGTCCCTTCCCGAAACAGTCACCAAGACCAAGGAAGCGCTCGACGGCCCGGAAATCGAAATGAAACAAATCGAAGCCCTGGTCGAGAGAGATCCACTCGTCGCAGTGAAACTGCTCAAGCTGGCCAATTCAGCCGCCTATTCCTTCTCAGGACGCATCGCCCAAATCTCAATGGCCATGCGCCTGCTCGGACTCCAGGAAACCTACAACCTCGTGCTCGCGTCCACGGTCTTATCCATGCTCGAAAATGCGCAAGGCTTAGACTACAAACGTTTCTGGAACGAAGCACTGTTCACCGCGTCAGTCGTTCCCCTCATTGCCCAGGTCGCCGACGTACAACCGACACCGGCACTGGCCACTGCCGGACTGTTACACGACATTGGTCGATTCGCATTGGCCCAAGTCGCACCCGAACGCTACAAAAAAGTTGCTCCGAACTATTCAGGAGCAAATTTAGCCACTGTTGAACAGGAATTACTCGGACTGAGCCATCCTGAAGCCGGATACGTCGTCGCCGATCATTGGGATTTGCCAGCCGAAATCACAACGCTCATTCGCTATCACCACAGGCCCGATAGAGCCGATACCATGCAGACCGAAGCCTGCATCATATCCCTTGCCACCTTTCTCGCAGAGACCCACCTGCAAGGCGGCAACCTGAGCGACGACGCCGACTTGGATGATACGAAATACGCCCTGACACACCTCAAAATATCCGCAGACCAATTACGCGACACCTACACAGAAGTTGCGCAGAACTTTCACGACTAGAGAACACCGTTTCAAAATACGCTCGATTATTGGTTAAACCAACAAAATCGTTACCGTGTTGCTACTCCTTCCGTCAGCCCAACCTCTGACTCGCGCCCTTCCCAAATTTGATCGAAACGGGTCCATCCTTCATACTGCCTACGCTTGCCACGACCACAAAGAGGAGATCCCCAATGCGAAAATATGATGCAACATTTTCAAGACGTACTTTCCTGGGCGGCGCTGCCGGTGTCGCGGCATCGTCCTTGTTTCCACATTCGCTCTACGCCGCTGGTGGTGCCAAACCCGATTCAAACTACAACGGTGTGCAGATTGGAGCGATTACCTACAGCTACCGATCCATGCCCAGCACCGCCGAGGACTTACTCGGATACCTGGTGCAAAACGGTCTCAGTTCCGTCGAATTGATGGGCGGTCCGGCCGAAGAATTTGCCAAGCGGCATACGCCCGAAACCGGGGTCGACGGCCCGATGGATGGGTACAAGTCCTTGCGCAAGATGTACAACAAGGCAGGGGTCAATATCCACATCGCAAAATTCGGCAACATCGGCGAGCGCGACATGTCTGACGAGCAGGTGGACTATTATTTCCGCGCCGCAAAGGCCTTGGGTGCAAAAGGCATCACCCGCGAAATGTCAAAAGGCATCGCCAAAAGACTCGGACCCCTTGCCGATAAACACAAGATCATAATCGCCTTCCACAACCACACACAAATCACGCCGACCACCTACGACGGAAACTTTCTGTCCTACGGAAAATACCTCGGCATCAATCTCGATATCGGACATTATGTCGGGGGTACCGGCGAGTCACCCATTCCAGTTATCGAAAAACACCACGATCGCATCCTCAGCCTTCACCTCAAAGACCGCAAAAAGAACGACGGACCCAACATGCCCTGGGGCGAAGGCGACACACCCATCAAGGAAGTACTCCAATACATCAAGAAGAACAAGTTGAAAATAGTCGGTGACATCGAAGTCGAATACCCCATCCCCGCAGGCTCCGACGCCGCCAAAGAAGTAGGCCGCTGTGCCCAATATTGCAAGGAGGCATTGGCTTAGGGGGGACGCACCGAGAAGTATACAGCTTGATGAGAGAAAAAATGGTGAACGGGGCGGGGTTCGAACCCGCGACCACCGGATTAAAAGTCCGATGCTCTACCAACTGAGCTACCCGTCCACACGAAGAAGTGGGTGTATCGCAAAGAGAGGGCGAACCCGAATGAGCCCGCCGACAGCCTGAGG